>NZ_JADEWA010000005.1:0-33899 GCF_015207865.1 Dolichospermum sp. LEGE 00246 | reverse complement strand
ATTCAGTGTTTATTACTGGATTATAATAATAATGATGTTGTCAAAAGTTTAATTAGAGAAACTATGTATTTTATTGAATGGATAGCCCCTGATATAGAATTTAACTATGCTTTTGAGTTAGCTAATTCAGAAGTTTGGAATAACATAGAAGCACGAAATCAAATTATTGATTAACTTGGTAAGTAGGTTAGCATTGAAAATCGTCGTTATGGCAAGGCAAGAGGCAAGAGGCAAAAGGCAAGAGTGAAGAGGGTTTGGGCGATTTTACTTTTCTTTACACAGATTGGTTTTATTGTGTTCACCTACTTACTTGGAATGACCGGGTTTTACAAATGTCACAATTACTTACTCTATAATATTATGAATCAACCACCTTTACCTCAGCCACAATTAGAACCCAGTGGCATTACTTTTGACCAATATGAGGAATTTACCCCAGCAAAACTAGAACTGAGTAATGGATATCTGGGTTACGGTGGACAAGATAATTTAGGGTTTCATTTATCTGTGCTTACGAATATGGGGTTATTAACAGCAGCTAAAAACACTAATTTATTATTATGGATAGAAGCACTTGACTCTATAATGAGAGAAAAATTATCAAATGTCAATGCTGAAACTGAAGTTGCAGAAGCCATGTTAAATAGATTCAATCAGGCAATGTTAGACCTGGAAGCAGTGATAGATTATTTGGGCGAATAACTTATGTTGGAGATTTTCCTCTAAGAAAATTTTGATATACTGCAAACGGTTCATAGTTTAACCAAATATGAAACCCCTCTCCAAACCTCTCCCCGCACCTCTCCCTAGCCCTCTCCTAAGAGGAGAGGGAAAAGGAATAATATTTAATACTGGAGAGGCTTTGAACTTGTTCTTTGTATGATAAAAAAGTCCAGCTTCTAGCCGTTTTGAGTATAGTCATAATATCGAATAATCTCAACAAGAAAATGGTAACATTTTTGGACATTCTTAGAGAAAATAGTAAACAGCAGTTAACATTTGTGTCATCATGAAATTACCTTTGAATATGAGGTTTAATGCGATTGCAACTTCTTCGCGGGAGAGCGATTCCTGCGGAGCGCTTCGCTATCGCCTTTGTTATGATTATAAAAGAATATTATGTTTTTTCTACAGATAAAAAACTAATTATCATGTAAAATAAAAATTAGCTAATGTATTTTGGTTTAATAAAGACGTAAATATGTGTAGCGACCTGGAATTATAATCGGCTCGACCTGCAATCATCGCTGTTTCCAACCAGAATTAGTTGCAACTGACAGTAAAGGAAACGACCATTTTTTTTACCTTTATAGTTGCATTTAGTCCTTGCTGAGGTTCAAATAGTTTTGTTGATAAGTTGGAGCGTTTTTTGAGTAAACGGCTAAATAACGATTTAATAGGAGTTTCGGTCAGTTGCAATTAATCCTGGTTGAAAGCGATGATTGCAGGCTGGTTGCATTTAATCCTGGTTCAGTTGCAATTAATTCTGGCTGAAGTGTAATTATAGTTGCATTTAATCCTGGTTTGAAAATGTCTTGATTGCAGGTTTGGGCATTTATAATTGCAGGTCGCTACATATAGAAGAATATCACAATTACTCAAGCCATTAATTAGAAGTTGCCCAACATAATAGTATTTTTCAAGTAACTCTTTATCTTGGTATTGAGCCGAGATAGAAGTAATATGTACAACCATCTATATAGTGTATAGATGGTATTGTTTTATGTTTATACTAAACAACACTCAAGTTTACTTTGACAATAATGTCGTTGTAATCTTTATCTCCGCCTCCTACTAAATCTTCAAAACCAAAGACGTTATTTCCTAACAGACGAATGTGATCCACCTTATCAGTATTAGCTCCTAAATAGGCAAAGTAAGCTTGGTCAACTTGTCCATTTAGAACTTGATCTATAGTCCGACCATTAGTAAGAATAAAGGGGGCAAAAATACTTCCTCCTGTTAATGTCTTATCTGTAAAAGTCCCAGTTGCTTGGTTATCAACTCTGAGATCAATTCCCGCTACACGATTTTTGATGGCTGCTTGAGCATAACCTGAATCACCAGGACGAAAATCAATAGTACCATTACCATCAACATCAATACCACCATTTGCATCTGCTACTTTATAAAAGCCGACAAAATTATTAAAAGCAGCTTCTCTATTGACGACAAAATCAGCTTTAACATCGTTGGTTATGCCGCGTAAATCAAGGACTTCTCCTTGTTGCGTTCCTTGCAGATTTGTCCCCAAGGGTAATGAGTCATTGGTTGATTTAATGTTGACTACCAAATCTTTGAAGTTAGTATTATTATTAGATCCATCTTTCCAAGCCAAGGAGAAACCATCAGCACCTAAATCTGTAATTTTTTGGCTTAATAGGTCAGAGAAAAGTATGTCTGTAGTTGGAGTAATTCCATTTTGAACGCTATCAATTGTGCCGTTTTTAACTAATAAGAATCTTAGGTTATTCCCAGAGTTAAATTCCAATAAATGCGTCAAATTATCGGTATTAAACCCATTGGGGAGATTAGTAATAGCAGAGAAAATTACCTTAGAGCGATCTAAAGCCGCTTGGGCGTAACCTGCTGTTCCTGGAGCCATCCCTTGGATGTTACCTTGAGCATCATCAACTGTGAATACTCCCAGTTCATTGACAAGATTAGAACTTCTTTCTGTCAGGGTAACTTGAAGTTTGGATTTAGCAATACTATTAGAGATGTTAAAGATATCATCAGAAATTTTTGAAAGTTTTATTGTTGGTTGTAGAATTAGCGCATTATTAAAGTTTTCCGCAGAATCAGAAAATAAAATGTTTACGCGATTATTTGATGCGTAGTAATCTTGGACTGTAATTGAACGGTTGGGGTTTAATCCTAACACTAAATTATTATCAGTCCGTGTTTCCGAAATACTAGAGGATATAAATGTTGATAAGTCAATTGTATCTAGGTTATCCGAACCCAATATTATGTCATTTTTGACAGTCTTCCCAACAATGGTAACACTCGGTGTATTAGCAGTGGCAGCACTTTTAGCAACATTGTAGCCTCCAAATTTGTTCGCCGCACTGTTGGCAACAATGTAATTATTTCCTTGCCCAGCGATTACCGAGGAAACGTTGGTAAATGAGTCGTATGTCAATCCATTTGTTGCAGTTCCTTGTGTGAGATCGATTAACAGGTCTTGTGTTTGTCCAGCATAACTAATAGTATTAAGTGAAGAGTCAACTCCACCGGTGAAATCGGCTCCAGCAAGATGTCCAATGAAGGTAGTAGGACGACGACCACCGTAAATAAATGCAGAGGCTAATCCAGTATCTATAGTTACGGATTTGTTAGTGGTCACACCATCAGAGACAATAAGGGTTGATACACCGCTTGATGTAACATTGGTTGTATCGGAACTGAACACAATCTTAGCACGGTCAATATTGCTAGTAACACTGGTTATACCCGTTCCTGCATAGGCAACCTCTGAGAGTCCATCTACCACCAAACTTGATTGACCTGACGCTGCTTGTTGTATTGTTGTTGCTTTACCATTTAGGTGGGTTGCTAAAGTGCTTGGATCAAGAGTTCGCTGGAATAATCCAACATCATTGATCACATTGATCCGATAGAGATTGGCAGTTTCGACTTTCCCGCTTTGATTAATCCCCGTCAGTGAGTAGTATTTTAGTCCATTACTATCCGTTTTTAAGTCATTTACAGTGGGCAGAACCCATTCAAAAGCCGGGTTGAGATTTAATTCATTGCTAATATTATCCCCAATACTGCCACCATCAATAATGCGAGTAGGACTATTGAATGTATTCCAAAGTGTAGCCGGTTGTTTTGAAGGTTTAAACCCAATGGAATTACTGACACCCTGATTACCCAAGACAAACTCGTCACCGTCATAGGTGCTTAATACACTGTCTTTTTTGTTTGGATCTTGGATGTCATAATAGCTGCCATCACCGATATTAATAAGCGGTACAGTGCCATTGTAAGCAACACCATCGTTGATAGCTTTGGCAAATTGTGTGTAGTAAAACGGACTTTCTATGTCCGCTGCATAGTCTGACAACTTTCGGACTTCATTGATATAACCAGGGTTAAAGGCCTTGTTAATGTATGGAAATTCAGGATTGATTTCACCGCCCTTGTCCCCCCCCAGATCATGTTCACTTAAGGAAGGAAAAGCCCCAATACTCGTATTGAGAAAAACTGTAGCCCCTGACGAAAATTTTGGCTTTGTTTTTGAGGCTACCGAGGCTAGTGTTTGAAAAAACAATAGCTGCAAGATGTTTCCTGCCAAAAATGAATTAATAGATAAGATATTTGCCGCAGCAATCGTCGAATCGGGATTTTGACTGAGTAATCCCGATTGGGGAACAATGTCATGAGTATTTACAAAATTAATCTGATTCACCCCTCCGGGTGCAAGTTTTTCAGCACCCGGCAATCCGAAGGTAAATAACTGGATCTGTTGCTCGGGAAAGTTGCTAGAGAGGTCATTAGCGAAGATTTGCGCCATTGCAGCGCCTAAACTGTGTCCATCAAGCAGAACCTGCTCAAAACCGCCTTTTGTCGCATATTCCTTGAGAGCATTAGTTAGCGGTGCGAACTTCGCGTAATGCTGAGTAACAAAGTCTTCATAGTCAGTAACATCAGCTAACTGATCAGTACCACGAAAGACAACAGCAAGGGTAGTCTTTCCCCCAACAATACCCCTGAGAATCAGAGCGTTGGCTTCGGGGATGTCGGGGGAGTTGGTGGATTTAATCACATCATTGTCATTGTAAGCCTGATAGAATCCATTGACAAGGGAATAGTGCAATCCATTTAGTGACAAACCGATATCCGAAGCTGGGATTTCCAGTTCTAAGTTCGATACCTTGTGCCAGCCTCGGCCTACCGCAGCATTCCCGACATTTTCACTGTAGGCGGGATTATATCCAGTTTCATAGGTAAGTGGCTCACGTTCATGGGTGAGAGGTGCTTGCGGTCCATAGACTTCTTTTGCTAATAGTACCATTTCGGAATAGACACTGTTATGGTCTAATCTAACTTCATTGGTCACTGCTGGAATTGTTGTAGTTGATGTGAGCATTAGGTTAGTCCTAGGGTTACTGAAAGTTGATTACAGATAATGGGAAATTTGCGGTGTATTTATGGTCGGAAGGCGATCCTGAAAGTTTAATAACATCAACTTTTCCAATGTGAGAGAACTTCCAAAGTATGATTGAGAAACCTTTCTCGACAAGCACTCCGTTGAACCTTACCACTGGAGGTTTTTGGTAAACTTGCTGTTTTCAGCAGCAAAACTGCATGAATAGGTAAGCCATATTGCTCAGTTACAGCCCGACGAATTGCTGTAATCACTTCTTCGGGATTAAGTTTCCGAAGAAAACTACGCTCTATTTCCTGGACAATTACGAGTTTTTCCCGCTGCTCAATTTCCACTGAAAATGCAGATCCACAATCTGGACGTAAAGCTGGGTGGCTTTCTACTACAGTTGTTTCAATATCTTGAGGATAGTAATTGCGTCCCAAAAATATCATCAAATCTTTAAGTCTTCCTGTCACAAACAATTCACCTTCTTGGATAAATCCCAGATCACCAGTCCGAAGAAAAGGCCCTTCATTTGTGTTTGCTAGATAAGCGCGGAATGTTTTGTTGGTTTCCTGCGGTTGATTCCAGTAACCCTGAGCAACACTAGGACTAGATACCCAAATTTCTCCGACTTGGCTAGGTGTACAAGGAGTTAAAGATTCAGGATCAACAATCAGAATATTTTGGTCTAACCAGCCATGTCCACAACCAACAATATAGTTAATTTCCGGTGTATCCTCTGTCGCCAAATTAACTTGATTGTTTTGCAGTCTTGCTGCTGACACGGGATAGACAAGTGGTGGTTGAGATTTTATACTTCCCGACACAAGTAAAGTAGCTTCAGCCATTCCATAACAAGGATAGAAAGACTCCTGACGGAAACCAGAAAATTTAAAGGTTTCAAAAAATAGCTCTAGTGTCTTAGCGCGGATAGGTTCAGAGCCAATAAAGGCAACTTCCCAACTACTCAAATCCAAACTTGCTCGTTGCTCAGGAGTGGTTCTGCGGACACAAAGTTCATAGCCAAAATTTGGTCCACCACTAGTAGTAGCTTGGTAGCGAGAAATCCCTTGGAGCCAACAAAATGGTTTTCTAATAAAAATTTCTGGAGGTATGAGTACACAAGGAATCCCTGCATAGAGAGGCTGTAGCACTCCACCAATTAACCCCATATCATGGTAAAGCGGCAACCACACTAAGACTCGATTGTTAGGTTTAAATTCAAAGCATCTATAAGTCAATTCTAAATTATGGAGTAGGTTGCTATGACTAACCATGACTCCTTTTGGCATCCCTGTTGAACCAGAAGTGTACTGAAGAAAAGCTAGACTATTTCTGTCTATAATTGGTTCTTGCCAATCTGAAGCTAAATTAGTAGGAATGGTATCAGTTTTAAACCAAGTCAGCGTATTTAGTGTCTGATTTGTAATAGTTTTATTTTTAATATTAGCTAATACAGATGTGGTAGTCAGGACAATTTTAGCTTGGGAATTAGAGACAATTGACTCTAATCTAGATAAATGATGATTCTGTCGGGGTGGATATGCCGGCACTGCTAGGACTCCTGCATATAAACATCCGAAAAAAGCAGTAATAAATTCTAAACCAGATGGATAAATTAGTAATATGCGATCGCCTAGAACAGAGCAAGATTGTAACTTAGCTGCAATTGCTCGCGCTCGTTGATCAAGTAACCCGTAGGTCAATGTATCTGTCTCTGTTTCACCATCTGCAAGAAAAGTGTAAGCTACTTTATCAGGATCATTTTCAGACCGCAAGCGCAATAGTTCCAAAAGACTTGAACATTTAGCTGCCAAATTCTGTTGATCAGCATAGTAGTTGCTCATAGAAACACCTCTGATAATTTATTAAGAGTACACATCAATACAGTTGAAAATTTAGATTATTTCTTCACTTAGATAGCCATCTTCAACATGAAATCTGCGGTTAGCAACATCTAAAATTCGGTTGTCATGAGTAACAATCAAAATCGCACATTTTTGCTCGTATGCCAGTTGACACATTAAATTAACTACCTCCCTTCCAGATTTACTATCAAGAGCCGCAGTCGGCTCATCAGCTAATATCAATCTAGGACGTGAAACTAAAGCTCTAGCAATGCTCACCCGCTGTTTTTGTCCCCCAGATAGATGATGAGGATAATGTTCACAAAAATCTCCCAAACCAACTGTTGCCAGTGTTTTCTTCGGTTCTTCCAACAATTGAGATGGAGAAAAAGAATTGTGCAGTTCCAATGCCATGCGGACATTCTGTTCTGCTGTTAAAAATGGCAGCAAGTTATAATGTTGAAAGATATAACCTATATAGCGACGAGTTTGAGTTTGCATTTCCTGACTAGCATTATTCATCTCTGCTCCCAGAAACATCAAACTGCCTTCAGTAATACTTCTTAGTCCACCTATTAAGGTTAATAAGGTGGTTTTACCTGATCCTGATGGACCCGTCATAATTAAAACTTCACCAGGTAAAATTTCCAGACATATATTAGATAAAACTTGCCTTTGAAGATTGCCACTGCCAAAGTAATAGTTAAGACCTTGAATTTTAAGAATTGGTTGTTGTTGCTGCATGGCTCTCAAAAACTTCGAGAAAAGTGATAACGGCAATTGCAAATTCTTTGGGTGTTTCTAGATGAGGAGAATGCCCACAAGAGAACAGTTTTAGAGTCATATTCGGAAATTGTTTAATAGTTGGTAAACAACGACCAAGCTGCACAATTTTGTCCTGAGATGCCCAAGTAAACAGTACAGGACATTTGATGCTAGGAGCAATATATCTGAGATCAGATGCTGTATTACCAAAACTTTGCCAAGCCTGAGTGAGAATTAAAGCAATTTCTTCCCCTGAAGCAATGATTTTTTCTCTTTGTTCTCTGGCTTGATCACTTGGCAAAACAAGATAGCGATAATAATCATTTAATCCCTTTTTGTACCACCAGGATTTTTTTAATCCTTGAGAAAATAGATTAGTCATAAAACTTGTAAAAATGCTTTTTACCCTATCCATTGGATCAAGCCCTCCCGGATTTGCTAAAATTAGTCCTTGGACTCTTTCTGGATATAAAAAAGTATATTGAAGAGCAACTGACCCACCAATTGAATTACCAATAAATATGAATTTAGCTAATTTAAGTTGCTCTATAAACAGGGTTAATACATCAGTATATCTTTGCAAACTGACTGGCTGATAATCATCATCTGAATTACCATGAGAGGGAAAATCAATGGTAATTACACGATAATTGTGAACAAGGTTAGTTTGTAATTTTTGAAAATCAGCAGCCCCATGACCAATAGCGTGTAAACAGATAATAGTTAAACCTTCACCTTCATCATTGTAAGTTAGATTAATTCCGTCAACTTCTATGGATTTACCAGGAGTAGTTGCACCCAGAGAATTTCTCAACCGAGAATAATTCATACTAAATCACCTTATATCATCACAATGAGTATTTTCAGCTATTTTACAGACTCTTTAACCTTTACCTAAAAAATATCAGCCGGGTCTCCATCTCGTAACTTATTAGTTGCTATCATCCCAGCAATAGAACACATTACAGTTGTGAGGAATAAAACTATAACAGCACGCCCAAACTCCATTTGAGTTGGCAACCTGACAATAATTACAACAGCCTGATAGAGAAGTACAGAAAAAAGAAATCCGGGGATATATCCTAAAAGAGAAAGGATAATAGACTGCTGAATAATTACTTTGAAAAAATATTTACTACCATAACCTATAGCTTTTAATGTAGCATAATATTCCAAATTGTCTGCGACTTCACTATAAAGAACTTGGTAAACAATAACCAAGCCGACAATAAAACCCATAATTGTGCCGATGGTAAAGATTGAACCAATAGGAGAACCATTTTTCCAGTAATTCTTTTCTAGTTCCATATAGCTTTTCATTGAAAGCACTTTAACACCTCCAGAAAATTTTGCTTTTAGTAACTTAAGCACCTTGTCTGGATCGGACCCTTTCTTAATTTTTATCAGCCCTGAACTTACTTTAGATAAAGGTCTGTTCATCAATTTGGAGAAATTTAAATCACTAGCAATAGCAATTCCATCGGCGGAAAAAATTGAACCACCCATACTAAACAAACCACTCACTTTTACCCGTTGATTGTTAATTTCAGTCAGAATCTCTTGACCTTGAGTAAATTTATCAACAATCGGTCCATAAGCTGGCTTGGAAAGTCGATCAAAAAGAATCATATCTTTACGCTTGAGCATCTCACTATTTTGATTAATTTCTGTTAAATCAAAACAAGGTTTATCAGGATCAAATCCAAAAATTAGGATTTGGTGATTGTTATCTCCATAAGGGTTTTTCCAATGTCCAAATCCAATGTAAAGAGGTGCAACAGAATCAACTCCTTCAATCTGCAACGCCTGTGTTAAATACCTTTTAGTAAATGTTTGATGTAAACCAGCATCGTAAAGGTTTTCAGTTCTAGGACCCGTGAGAACTATATCAGCGAGGAAATTCTCATGGATATCTATTGCCGTTTTATAAAGCGCACCCTGAAAACCTAGTTGCATGAACATTAATAATGTTGCAAAGGCAATACCTGAAATAGCAACCACAAAACGAGTTTTATTATATGTTAGTTGAATCCAGGCTAAGGGTATATACTTGTACATAAGATTTTTCTAAATTTAGTATTTAATCAATACATCGACCTTAAGATTAGTGAGATTGAAGGATTTTTTGCTACTTTTTTCATCAAGTAATACTCTAACTTTGACGACCCTAGCATCTGCGGCAATCACAGGATCATCGTTGAAATTTTCTTTTTTAGCCACTTTAAATCCAATCTCATTCACAGTTCCATGTAGAGATTCTGAAAGAGCAGAACTTTTAATTTCTACCTTTTGTCCCAACTTGACTTTCTCAATGTCTGTCTCATAAACTTCTGCTAGGGCTACCATGTTTTTAGTATCTCCAACTTCGACAATTCCCGAAGTCGCTAATTCTCCAGGTTTGGCGTGGATTTCCAAAATTTGACCATCAATTGGTGAACGCACAAAGGTTAATCCCAAATTTACACGAGATTGTTTAACTAATGCTTTCGCTGCTTTTAATTGAGCGGCGGCAATTGCTACATTAACAGGACGGACTTCAGCCGTGGCATATAATGTGGCTTGACTCTGCTCAAGCTGCCGAGCTACTGTTGTTCTAGTGCGATTGAGATTTTCTTGAGCTTTTTTAATCTCTTCCTTCCGACTATCAATAATTCGTTTTAAATTAGCCTCTGCTTCTTGTAAACTTTTTTGATTAGTATCTTTAAGTAAGCAAAAGCTTTCCATTTGAGAAATAGAAACTGCTCCATTAACATATAAAGATTGATAGCGATCGCAATCTTTTTGTGCTTTTTTTAACTCTGTTTTAATTCGTTCAATATTTTCATTCTGCGTTCTTTGTTCACCTGCTAATTGTGCTTCTAAGGTAGCTATTTCGGCTTTTTGTGTAGCAATTTGTCCATTAAGTTCAGCGCTATTTTCTAAAACTTTTGCTTTTTGGGCGGCGATTTCACCTTTTTTTGCTCCAGCTTTGATTAACTCTAGCTGTGCAGAAGCAATCTGCTCTTGAGAATGGGCATTTTCCAAAGCAGCCACCATTGAACTATTGCTATCTAAAACAGCAATAATATCCCCAGCTTTTACCAATTCACCTCGTTTTACTCGTAGTTCCTCTACCCGTGCGCGTTCCATCCCAAAGGTCGGTGAAATCAAAATAACTTCACCTTTTGGTTCCAGATAACCATCAGCAGTAATAACATTTGCTGAAATATCTGCCTCAGTTTTTTTATGTTCAGTGATTTTTTGCTGATAATTTAATACTTGATAACCGGACGCTAACAGAAGTAATACAGTTGGTACAGAAACCAAGATTACCAAATTCCAGATTTTAAATTTAGAGTTAGGAAATAAAGGTATCTTGTTGATGACTCGCATATATTTTGTCCACAATTAACTGGCTCAAATTACCAATATTTTTCACACTTTCTAGTTCATCATCTGAGGCAGTAATTCCATATTGAGATTCTATCGCTAATAGCATCTCAACATAGGAAAGAGATTCTATTTCACCACCTTCTAAAGGAGTTTCATCTGCCAGTTCAGCCGATGACATACTTAAAGTTTGCGCTAGGATTGTCTTTACATCTTCTCTAGTAACCATGTTTAAACTCCTTTAATTAACTGATGAGATAATAGCCTGAATCCTATCTTCATGTTCTCTCATGGTTTCTTCAAACACTATTTGATCAGCGTGCCGATATTTTTTGATTGTAGTGGCAATATTTTCTTGACCATATTGTGATTCCATTTCTTTAAGCGCTTGATCTACCCAGCTAAGATGCCATTTTTCATCCTCCATGATCTTTTTCAGTGTTTCCTTTATAATCGGATGAATATTGGTAGCTTGCAAGTTAAGTCCATATTGTCGAATAGCACGGACTTCAAATACTTGGGTTATGGCTAAAACTTCCATCAGAGAATGGGGAACACCAGCAGCTTTAAAATACTTGTCTTGGTATCCATTATTCAGCTTTAGAGGCATATAACCAAGTTGGGTTATACAGTCTGTCCAATATCGAGCGTGCTGGCTTTCATCAGCAAAATGTCTAGTTATATCACATTGAATTTCTCCATCAGGAATAGTTTGTGCTACTTTGCCAAAAAACAATGCCCCTTGAATTTCAGAATGACGGTAAAAGCTAAGTAACCAAAGTTCATTTTCATTTAACTGTACATTAGTCATTTGTGCTTCCTCTTAGTGAATTACAGAAACTTTCGTCCCCAATTAGTTGTTAATAGAAAATGGCAAGTTTTTATCACCAGTTCTTGAATATCAGGAGTTTGATATTCATCCAACATGGCCATTAATCCCGCGTTTTTAATATCTTTGGCAATAAAAAGCTGTTGAGCGAATGGTTGCATACTACCAGCGGCTAATTGTGTTGATCTACTACCAAATGATTGGATCTGCCGCATCATGATATTAAAAGTTTCTAGATTAATATATCTAGGTTTGCTAGTTCGCCGCTTTACAAACTGTTCATCCTGATTAAAAACTGCTAATCCTATATCTATAATTTTACCCAAACTTGGGGATTTATCTTGGGAGTGTGCAATATTAAAAATTCTCTGGTTTTTAGTTGAAGAAAGAGAGAGAATTTTAAAAATCGCATCAGTGACAAATTCACCTGTCACCAAATAAATTGGTGTCTGACTGTTTCCTGGCATTAAGGTTAATAGACCATGATAAACCAGTCGTAAAGTGTTGTGAAAAACATTGTACTGAGTGACATTACCATCATCGTCGTCAGCAATAATCGTCGCAGAACGAAAGATAAAACAGGGGAGATGAGCAAAGGTTTGAATAGCACTTTTTTCAGCTTCCCACTTTGACCATTCATAATAATTGGCAAAGCCTAGCTCATCACTTAATAGCTGTTCTTTAATTAGTCCGGGTATTAAACCAGAACTGTATACAGTGCTTAATAAGCCTATTTTTTCAATGTTTGGGCAATTATCAGCAAACTGTAATAGTTTATTTGTCCCTTGATAATTAACTCGATTTGCATCTTCTTGGCTGACATCAAATCGGGTAATAGATGCTGTGTGAATAATCGAATTAACTGACTTTGGATCAACCGATGTGAATGGTTGTTCTTCACTAATATCGCTGGAAAAATAGGCTATTCTCCCATTAGTAAACCCAAATTCATGGTCGAGGGTTTCAATTTTATTTTGCAAGTCTGTCTGATCTTTTGCCCTAACTAAAAGTATCAGCTTTTCATCAGTGAACTTGAGATATTTTTTAGTCAGACATTTTCCCAGATAACCATTACCACCTGTAATTAGGATGGACATACTTTTAGATGATTAATGAATGTAGATTAGGCCAGTTTTCTTTCTGTTCACCAAAGTGCTGAATAAACGCATAAACCCAACGCTCAAGACCGAAGGCGACACAGGCTGAATGAATTGTTTCCCCATTCATGGAAATAGAGAAATTTTTCCCAAAATAATCGCGGTGAAGGTTGGTTGAACCAATAGAAAGATCCTGAAAAATCATTTCTATTTTTGTGGGTAAAACTATTTGGGCAATATATTTAGGATTGCTTTCAGGCTGAAAGAAAGGATCAGTTGCTATATCCCATTCTATTGGTAATCCTATAGCCTTAAAAAAGTTCTTTAGTTTCTCCCTGGCGTTTTCAAGAAACTGCTCCACAACGTTTTGATTACCAAGACAAACTATCTCTCGCATATGAAAATTCCATTGGCGCTGGAGTGGTTTATAATGCGATTCTCTCCGGAAACAATTATTAACAGTGGTAATATAAACTGGTGAATCAAAATTCTTGTTCTGCAAGTACACATAAATGTGATAACAAGCCGCAGGAGTGAGAATTTCGCGGATAGGAGTGGTAGCAGTCAAATTAATTTCCCCTGCTAAAGATAGGGGTTTACCTTCTATAAATCTTCTTAAATTATCCTCCTCTGGACAGAGACAAATGGGAAAAGTAACCAAGTGTGGAAAAGAGTCAAAGTAATTTATTTTTTCTAACTCTTGAGCCTGAATAAAGGTAGAAAAAAGATGGTCTTTGGCATTAAATTCTGTAGTTGCCCATCTGATAAATAGCTGATCAATTGCCTGATATAGTTCTAGTAAATCACCACTAATCACAGACAAACCATTATCATACCAATGATATTTTTCAAGTACATCCATGATTTTATTCACGAAAAAAAGTGTTGTAAATAGTGTTAATATTTTCAAAAACACCCGCACGAATTTTGCCTATTTTACCTCCAATACTTTCAATAAACATGATCAGTTCTAGACTATCTAAAGATGAAATTATGCCTTCTTTAATCAGGTTACTTTCATCTTTTATACTGTTGGCTTCTCGCTGACCTTTTTCAGCAATCCACTCCCGTAACTTTTCTTTGATGTCGTCAATATTCATAAAACTGGTGCCTTTTCCAAAAAACCAATATTCTGAAAAAATCTGATACAACTGGAACTTATTTCTTGACGATATTTCTGATTAATTGGATTTTTATAAGCTGCTTGACGAACTTCAAAAGGTTTATCAAAACCAGCATCTCTGTAAACATCTGGATTATAGTATTCAGCCCAAGTTACGCTAAAATACATGGTTATGTATTTCTGTATTTTTGCCAGTGTTTCTGCTGACCAAGCTGGAGAATACTGTTTGAATAAAGTTTCTACAACTTGTCTTCCAAAAATAAGATGACGGGTTTCTTCATGATGATGGATATTATTGATCATACGTGCTATCGGATTTAGGTTCATATCCGTAGCCATAATCCGATTATAAACATCTACAGTTTCCTCAAAAATCAGCACTTTAGCAAAAAACAAAAAATCATCTTCTCCAGGGGCATATTCATCTGCTGGAAAATCAATTTTTTTATCTGGATATGGTCCTTTTGCATATCGGTTGCAAAATCCTCCAAAGTAAGACATATGTTGATTTTCTTCAGCCAGAAAAATATGAATGTATTTGTTAATGATGTCACCTGTTTCAGCTATGCCATGATCTTGATAAAGTCTGGCAGCTAGACCTTGGATTAGGGCTTTTTCGCCATGAATATTCAGAGTAAAAAAGTTAATAGTTTCCCAAAAACTTAGTTCTTTCTGTTGTATTTCACTAAGATTAGCGTAATATTCTGTCCCATATAAAGATATGAGTTTAGGGGACATAAACCATTCAGATTGACGATCAACAGTATCAGCCCAATCAATAGCAGTATAGGGATTGGTGTGATCAATAACTGAAGTTTCGTATATTTTGGCGATAGTAACAAGATTCATGATTAATTATCCACAGTATTGAAGAATAACTGATTGCCAGGTAAGACCGTAACCAACCATATATAGAAGTACATACTCTCCAGGTTTGATTTTTCCTGATTCAATTAACATTTGGGTATTGACAATACAATCTCCACTAATCATGTGACCCATCATCGGCAAAGAAGGATGAAATACCCTGGTGATATCGTAATCAAGAAGGCTCGGACTACAAACTATCTTCCAAGCATTGACATTAATATTTTGGACTACCATCCAATTAATATCTTTCAACTCCAACCCTGCTCGTTTCACATTCATTGTGATGCAATCTATAGTGTTAGGGAAGAAATTACCAATAGTTGCATCATCATTTGTGTTTGCCATTCCCCCATTCGTGATCGCATGATGTTCAACGTACCGAAACCCTCCAGGTATCGGCTCTGTTGAGATAATAAATGCAGAAGCTCCATCAGAAATCAAACTATATGATTGTTCATATAATGAGCCTTGAGGAAAACGATCTGCTGTTACACAGAGGATTTGACTCCATTGAGGTGTATCTCTAAGTAAAGCAGCCGCAAGTTTAAAAGAGCCTATCATTCCCGTACAGGCTTGTTGATCTAAGCCAATAACCCAAGCATCATTTAGTCCAAAATCACTTTGCAAATGACTACCAGGAAAATCTGTGAGGTCTTTTATATCTTTTGTTTCCTCAAATGTTGTTCCTATGTTGGCATTGATTGGTAAAGCTGTTGAGTAGATGATTACTCCAACTTGATTTAAGTATTTTGCGATGGGCTTAACTGCTGCTACTGCTAAGTCATAAGCAGTAGTGCTGGGAGAGCAAATGTGATGCTTATCGAATCCTGCGGATCTAAATTTTTCAGGATCTTTAATTACTGTTCTATTTTGTTCGACTGTTTGTTCAACAGTTTGTTCTAAATCACCCAAAACATAGGAAAAATGTCCTACATATATGTCTTTCATTGGTTGCTTATCTCATCACTAGTGATGTTGTTTATATCTGATTTAGAAGTAAAGTATTTTGGTGTGAATCTCCCTGTTCTTTTCATGTATTCTCGATAATATCCGTCTTGTTTCTGTAAGTTTCTCTCTTCTCGCTGTGCTGTTAATATTAGTCCTACTATTCCATAAACTAACATCAGCAAGCTAATAATATGAGGGAAAAAAACGAATGTCCCAATTAAAGATAGGATAAAAGAAGTGTAAAAAGGATGACGGATTTTTTCATACGGTCCGTAAGTCACAATATGATCTGATTGATCATTATCCTGATGCCATAAATTGAGGGGTACTCTGTGAGTGCCAATTGTATAGGCTATGAGAGAATTTGAACTAATAGCTAATGCAGTAGCTATAATATCAGTCTGCATTGGCCAATAACTTTGGTATTGGAAAGATGAAACTACCCCAACATAACCCGCAATCAAAAGCAAAGCAGAAACAAAAAAAGGTAAAGCTGTAACTAACCATCGAATATTTTTCTGTCCTGGCTTAAAGAAGATGATTGGTAATCCACCAATCAATAGGAAATTGCAGATATACAGAAAAAAGACACTATCATTCATAGTATATTTATCTCCTTCACATACTTGTTTAATTAAGTGAGAACACAGAATAATCTTATTTGGTTATGGTGTGTCATTTTCATGGTTTCAACTTCCCGAAATATGTCATTCCCAGATAACCAGTGCTGATAAAACCAGATGTCCATATGCAGGGAAATTACTGAATTATTGATATTAGCCATAACAATCTCCTTTTTGTCCTTACACAACTATTTGAGGAAAAAATGGAACACGGTGTAAAGCCGATGAGTTATACAATATCCGATGTGTTCAAACCACACAGCCGACTTTCCTGCTGGTTTATGTGCAGGATTGATACACGAAAAATGCACGAATGCGATCGCCTCATTGCAGAAAACTGCATACCTTAACGAATATTCACTGATTAATTATCAAAAGGTGCAGTTCTATTAGATACTTAAATAATCTATATAAAAACTCTCCCTATGACAAAAAAATACAAATTAAACAAGAGTTTGCAATTAGGATTAGCAGGGTTATTAGGCTGGTTAATTGTCAGTATCTTCACGACTAAAACCCAAGCACAGCAAAGCAATATTGTCCCTGATAACACACTAGGGGCTGAATCCTCCCAAGTTATCGGTAACTTTCAGAAACTACCAATTGAAGTAATTACTGGTGGTGCAACTCGCCAAATCAATCTTTTTCACAGCTTCAAAGAATTTAATATCAGCGAAGGAAGAGCGGCGTATTTTTTCAGTCCCAGCGGAGATATCCAAAATATTCTGGCACGGGTGACAGGTACTAACCCTTCAGGAATTTTCGGGAAACTAGGAACATCTGGTAGTTCTAGTCCGAATTTATTTTTGATCAATCCCAATGGAATTGTGTTTGGAAAAAATGCTAGTTTAGATGTGCAGGGTTCATTTGTGGGGACAACTGCCAACGGTGTACAATTTGGTAATCAAGGTATTTTTAGTGCCACAAATCCCCAAGCCGCCCCATTATTAACTATTAATCCTTCCGTATTGCTATTTAATCAAATCCAAGCAAATGGGGGAATTATCAATCAATCCCAAGCACCCGCAGGAATGAATCCTATCGGTGAAAATGTGACGGGTTTGCGAGTTGCTGATCATAAAAGTTTGCTGCTGGTTGGTGGAAATATCAATCTAGATGGTGGGAGTATTCGCGCTTATGGGGGGAACATTGAGTTAGCAGGTTTGGCTGCACCGGGAAATGTGGAATTGAATATTACAGGTGATAATCTGAATTTAGTTATACCGGAGAATGTCGAACGCGCCGATGTTTCCCTGAATAATGGTGCAGAAGTCAATGTTCGCAGTGCGGGTGGTGGGAATATCAAAATTCAGGCTCGAAATGTCAACTTAGCAGGGCGAAGTATACTAAGAGCGGGAATAGCCACAGGTTTAGGTACTCCAGATAGTCAAGGTGGAGATATTACGATTAATGCGACAGCACAAACAAAGTTAATAGATAGTAGCTTCATCGCTAACGTAGTGCAAGAAAGAGCATTTGGTAAAGCTGGCGATATCAATATCAAATCTACCTCTTTTGCGCTAAGTAATGGTGCTTTCCTTAATGCTAGTATTTACGGACAGGGTAATGGTGGTAATATATCCATTCAAACATCAGATGCGGTTGAAATTAGCAGTAGCACCATAGCTAACAACATTGAATCTGGAGGTGTAGGTAATGGTGGTGAAATTAACATTACTGCTGGTTCACTTTCTTTGACAGATAACTCCGAAATCCAATCGCTGCTCCGAGGTGCTAATAATCAGCTACCAGGAGGACAGGGAAATGCAGGAAATGTAAATATCAACGTCCAAGGTGATATTAGTTTTCGGATTGCAAGACCAGACCAAGTTAACGGAATTAATTTCGGGGTAGGTGAGGGTGCAATAGGTAATGCTGGTAACGTTACTATTAATACAAGTTCCTTGGAAATAAACGATACTTCGGAAATTGGAGGGATCACGAGAGGAAAAGGTAATTCTGGTAATATTGTCATTAATGCTCGTAATAATATTTTTTTAGATGGTACAGTTGGTAATTTTTCTAGCAGGATTACTAATAATGTAGGATTCACTGGTGAAGGGAATGCAGGTAATATTCAAATCACGACAGGTACGCTAAAAGCTACCAATGAAGCTTTTATTAGTAGCAGTACATCGGGCAAAGGAAACGGGGGAAATATCAGCATTAATGCCCTTGATAATGTAGCTTTCGATAGCAATAGTTATGCTAGTAGTGATGTGTATCAGGGGGTAGGTGACGGAGGAAATATTTACATAAAAACGGGTTCACTCTCGTTAACTAACGGCGCTAATGTAACAACAATTTCATTAGGACAAGGTAATGCCGGAAATATTACCATTGAAGCCGCTGATAATGTTAACCTAGATGGAATTTCTTTTCCATCTGTCACTGGTTTACAAAGCAGTTTATTAACTGGAGGTGTAGGAAAAGGGGGGAATATTCAAATTACAACAGGATCACTTTTTGTGACTAATGGTGCCTCAATAGATAACAATACTGATGGTCTGGGAAATGCCGGAAATATCACTATTAATGCCCGCGATAATGTGACATTTTCAGGTTATGACAGCACAGGTATAAAAATTCCAGGTTATGACAGCACAATAAACCTTGTCAGTCGAGTATCAAGTTCCTCTGGTAGTAACGCGATAGGTAATGGTGGAGAGATTCGCATCACTGCGGCTAATTTGCTACTTAAAGATGGTGGAAACCTAGATACTGGAAATTATGGACAAGGAAATGGAGGTAATATCTTTCTTGATATTGGTAATACGATTACTTTAGATGGGATTGCTATTAATAATGGTTTACCTAGTTTGGTAACTGCAACAGCATACAATGGTAACGGCGGAAATGTTCAAATTGCAACAGGCTCGCTGTTTTTAACAAATGGCGGTGGAATATCTTCTAAAAATCTTGAAAGAAAAGGTAATTCTGGAAATATCAGCATCAATGCTCGTGATAGTGTCATCATTGATGGTGTCTTAAAAGATGTTACATCGAGTGCTGGTAAACGTGATATCCATAGTGGTTTATTTAGTTCATTAGAGAGTGGTGAAGGTAAAGGAGGTGACATCGAAATTACAACAGGGTCACTTGCTGTCACCAACGGTGCAATTATTAATGGAAGTACACAAGGACAGGGAAATGGCGGCAATATCACTATCAATGCCCGTGACACAGTAACTTTTGATAGTGGAGAAAATGGTTCACTTGTTGCAATAGGCACTTTTACAACAAGCAATAGCACTGGTAACGGTGGAAATATACGCATCAATGCCAAGGAGTTATTTATAAAGAATCATGTTGGTGTCGGCAATTTTAGTCAAGCTCAAGGTAAAGGAGGTGACATCGAAATTACAACAGGGTCACTAGCTGTCACTAATGGTGCATTCATTAGTGCAGGTACACAAGGACAGGGAAATGGGGGTAATATCACTATCAACGCCAGCGACACAATAACTTTGGACGGTGGGGAAAATAGTTTATATACTATAATAACGACTTCTACGATAGGAAATAGCATCGGCAACGCTGGCAATATCCGCATCAACGCCAAAGAGTTATTTGTCAAAAATGGTGGACAACTTACTGCTAGCAGTTACGGTAAAGGGAATGCTGGTAATATTTTTATTGAAACCAGCGATGCCATTACCTTTGAGCGAACCAATAGTAACAATTCTCTAACTCTAACTGGGGCATCTAGTTTTGCTACTACAAGCGGGAATGGTGGAAATATTCAAGTAAAAACAGGAACGCTGACTTTAAGAAATGGCGGTTCAATTCTCACCACTGCAAACCGAAATGCTGGAAATATAAATATTGATACCCGGGATGCTGTCATTATTGATGGTGTTAGTGGCAATAATTTCACGAGTGGCGCTTTTAGTTATTTGTCTACTGGAGGTATTGGCAAAGGTGGAGATATCCAAATAACAACCAATTCTTTAACACTACGCAATGGTGTACAACTTGCTGCTAGCAGTTACGGTAAAGGGAATGCAGGTGACATTACAGTTAATGCTAGAGATGCTATTAGTATTGATGGTGTCGGTAAAAATGGAAGTTTCAGCGCTGCTTTTACTACCTTAGAAGGTGAAGCTGAGGGCAGAGGAGGCAATATTAACCTAACAACAGGTTCTTTATTTTTAACCAACGGTGGAACAGTGAATGCTAGTACCTTTGCTAGAGGTGATGGGGGTAATATCACCATTGATGCAGATCGCATTTTCATTGACGGTTTTAGCAGGATTGGCAATACAATTTTTTTAAGCGGTATTTTTAGTGTAGTTAGTCCAACATCTGTGGGCAATGCAGGTAATATTAATCTGACAACAGATTCTTTCTCTTTAAGTAATAGTGGACGAGTAAGTACCAGCAGTCTTGGGCAAGGGAAAGCCGGAGATATTAATATTAATTCTGGTTCTACAACACTTGATAACTACGCTTTGATTGCCGCAAGAACCAACTCTGGTGATGGTGGAAATATCAATTTAACTGCTAATAATCGTTTAATATTGCGTGGCGGTAGCGGAATTTCTACCACCGCAGGTACAGCGCAATCAGGTGGCGATGGTGGTAACATCAATATCAATTCCCGATTTATCGTTGCCATCCCCAAAGAAAACAGCGACATCACAGCCAACGCCTTTACAGGAACAGGTGGAAACGTCGAAATCTATTCTCAAGGGATCTTTGGTATCGAGTCGCGTCCAAAGCTAACTGAAAAAAGTGATATTACAGCGAGTTCGGAACAAGGCGTTGCCGGTGTGATTAACATTAACGTCCCCGATACCAGTTCCATCCAAAACAGCTTCACGGAATTATCTCCAGTCATTGACACCAACTCACTCATCGCCAATAGTTGCATTTCTCGCGGTACTAAACGACAAGAAAACTCTTTTACCATCACAGGTTCTGGTGCTTTGACTACTAATCGTCCTGGGGTTGCGGTTTCTACCTACACGACTGGTGAGGTGAGAGGTGTGGAAACTACATCGCGTCCCTGGAAGAAAGGCGACCCAATTATCGAACCGCAAGGTATGTATCGCTTGGATAATGGTCAGTTGTTATTGAGTCGAGGATGTTCTGAATAATTTCATAGATTTAGATCCCCAACTTTTTGAATTTTGTCTGACTGTTAATCACCAAATTTGTTAAGTGACACTACAGTTTTCTGCAATTTTTAATACTAGATGCTGCACCTGTTGGTGGTAAATCCTGCATCTTGATCAGCATAAATGGTGAAGGAATAATTTTCACATTTTTTTTATCCTGTAATAAATAGACAAAAAAGCTGAACAGCAAAACAGTTCAACAATTTGTCATTAGGAGAAAAATTATGTTCAAAAGAATGATTACATCCTTAGTAGCATCTGTAGGTTTATTTACCCTCAATGCTAACCCTGTACTAGCAGAAAGAGCAGTTAATTTTAGAAACTCTAAAACCCTTTATCCATCAACTTGTAATATTGTGTTCGGAGATCAAAAATATAGTTGTACTTCTACTGTGTTAGGTACTTTTGATAATGCCAGTGCCAATATTAAGTTATGCTCATCAAAATATTGTTTCATCCTCATTGTGAATCCTACCCAATTTGTTAATGCTGCCAGTGGTGAATATTTCTATGTTGACCAAATGTCATGGCAAGAAGGTAATTATATCACTCGCACATGGAATGTATCTCTAAGCTGTGGGTTGAATTCGGGAATAGGATGTGTGGGAACATCAGAAGATGGTAGAGCGATCGCCCTCTATACAGAGTAGTTTTTTATTTATATCTATTGTTAAAATGGTTGATAGCGCACTGAAAAATTAAAACCATTATCTTGTAACGAAGTTCCGCGATTCCTAGGTCGCGCTTCGCTACCGCTTGTCCCAATAAAAGGTATACCATAGTCTGCACGCAATACCAAACCGCTAAAAGGTTGCCAATTCACGCCCAACCCCATACTAGCAATGGTTTGTGGGTCAGCACTAATCCCGCCATTATTCCAAGCTGTACCCATGTCAAAAAATGGTATTAGCTGTAATGTTTCCACACTTGATGTCAAGGGAATACGAATTTCGACTCCTCCCACTACCCCATTATCAGCAACAAGTTGATTTTGACGATAACCGCGCACTGTGTCCACTCCCCCAAGACTAATTTTTTCCAGTGAAAGTAAGGAATTAGGAGTAAGTTGAGTGTTAACTTTAGACAGCATCAAGATCCGGGGAGATAGCCGTTGTACCCATTGAAATTGTCCCACCCAGGCGAAAAAACGCCCATCAGTACCACTATCATTGACGGTTGCATCAATTGCATCAATACCAACACTAAATTGCGATCGCGCCGCTAGAACACTGTTAGTATTACGTTGTAACCAATCTTGCGAAAAGCGAATTACCGTAACTTTTGATTTCCCGTCTTCTGGTCCTGGGGTAAAGGAGAAGGGAATATCATTGAGGATAAAGGTTTGACTTTTCCGTAAATCGAATGCTAGACCTAGAGCCAATTCATTATTTGGTGTGTGGGTTAGCGGTTGACGAAGGTTAAAAGAAAGGGTTTCCCCTGCGCTGCGGATATCCAAATCACGGAATTTGCTTTCAATAATCCGGCTACCACTGTTGCTGTAGCGGACACCAATAGTTCCATCTAAAGCGTTAAAGGGAAAAGAATAACCGACATTATAATTATCTAAACCTTCAGTAAACGCATATTCCCCACTGAATTTATCCCCAAATCCCAAAAAATTATCGTGAGCAATAAAAACACTTCCTTGTTTTGAACCAACACTAGGTGATTGGTTATTAGCAAAGGTAATCCCTGCATGGAATCCTGGCGATTCAGTAATTTTCACCTGTAAAATATTGCTACCAGGGGTGCTACCTGCGGTTAATTCAGCATTAACTCGTTCAATAACAGGGTCAATTTGTAATAATTGCAATGCTTGTTCGAGTCTTTTTTGGTTTAAAGGCTTACCTGCAAGCCGTTCAATCCGGGAACGCACGTATCCAGGTTGTAATCTTTCTAAACCTAAAATTGTAATTCCTTCAAGTTCGCCTTCTATAACTTGGATTTGCACGATACCATTAGCGATATCTTGATTGTTGGGAATAAATGCACCACTGGTGATATAGCCATTATCAACATAAAGTTTGGTGATTTGCGATCGCAATTGTAATAACTGTTCAAACGTAATATTTTTATTTTCTAAAGGCTGTTTTAACTTGATGATTTCATCTTTTAAAACAGAGTATCCTTGGACTTGGATTTCTTTGACAAAGAAACTTTCACCACTAGGAAAAGCCGTATCGGGTAGATTTTCCTGTGGGAGTGATGGGAGTATGGGAACAGTGGGTATAGGTGGTGTGGGAGGAAGGGTTGGTAATGGTGATGGTTGAGGAATCGTTTCTTCCACTTTCCCTGGTGTATCAGGGGGAATTATCACTCCCGAAGGGGGTGTTGATTGTGCAAATACTGCGAGTGGAGTAATAGTGATGCAGGTAAGTAAGATTAAAAAAAGGTGTGGAAACCGAAAGTAAGAAACCATTGTTTATCTAAGATTTGTAAAGGTCATCATTTTTCATTGGTCAGGATTGGTCAGGATTTTAGATATATTTATACTTCATTATACACTTAACGAAACCGTATTGCACTAATCACCATCACACTTTGATAGATGATTTCTGTTTAACAACTTCGATTCAAGATTAATTAATTGCCCATTGGGTAAATGATACAATCCTTGTGGTTCAATTATTGGGTCGCCTTTTTGCCAAATGACTTTTTGCAGATGATGAGCTTGATTCGTAAGTAATTGACCTGGGAGAAATTAAAATACAATCCATGATAAGTAGGTGAACAGAAAAATTTAAGGGTATGTAACGATATGTAAAGTTGTCTCAATGAGGGATTCTGATTGAGTTTCAGCCATTTTACAAAACGCAATATCTCTAGTTTTTATTTTGTTCACCTACTTACTACTGATGGGAATATTTTTTATAATTTCAGAAAAGTCAAGCTTGGAGCATTATTCAATAATATTAACTATAGGACTGTTTTAATTGCATAAAACTGTACACTTTTGAAAATTTCAGTTTTTTCTACTGATTTCTGGTAATTTAAATAATAAAAGTTCAATACAGCAACTTTCATCGGTCAAACCCTCTTGATAAAAGGCTTTGTGATTAAAGTTGGTATCTCATTTACCTGCAATATTGTGTAAATATTTTTTCTGTGTCTATGAATATGAAAAAAAATCTAAATAAATATCTCAAAATATTTCTCTCTGCGCGTCTGTGGATACAATTGTTGCATCAGATAGAAAACCTCTGCAAAAGGCTAATTTATTTTTCTACTCAGCAACACCAAAAACTAAATCGGCATCACAGATTTATTAAAATATTATTTTTGATGACTTTAGTGATATCTCTTTTATTTGGACAAGTTGTATCTGCACAAACTCCAAATGTTAATGCACTAATTGAACAAGGAATCAAAGATTATAATACCGGAAATTTTCTTAATGCTATAAAAAGTTGGCAAGAGGCACTAAAACAGGATAAAAATAATCCCTCAGTGACTGCGGTTGTCAATGAAAATTTGGCGCGTGCCTACCAACAAATAGGAGAAAATAAAGCAGCAATTGTCTCGCTATCGGCGGCAATTCGTGACTATGATGCGGTGAAAAATATCCAGCAAGTTGGACGCATGAAATCAGAACTGGCTCAAGTTTACAGCAATTTGGGACAACCTCGTAAAGCGATCGCACTTTTGTGTGGTCAACTGTTAGATAAATCAAAAATATCGCCGAATCAACCAAGTCAAGAAATAAAATGCACTCCAGAAAGTGCTGAACAAATCGCCACTAAATACAACGACAAACGCGGACAAGTTGCGGCCTTGGGTATTCTCGGTGAGGCATATCGCTCACTTGGAAATTACGACCAAGCAATTAAGTATTTAGATACAGCTAAACAAGTTTCTCCAGAATATAATTTTTTGGTGTTAAATAGTTTGGGCAATGCTTACAAAAGTCGCGGTCAATTGCGAGATTTACAAGCTGATTCGGCAGATAAAGCTGGTCTTTCTAGTAAGAAAGAAGAATTTTTTAAAAAGTCACAAGAAGATTACAGAAAAGCCCATCAATATTTTCAGAATAGTATAAAATTCGCGCGCAATCAAAAACAATCTTTAGCAGAAATGCGAGGATTATTAAATTTAATTCAGTTAGCTTCTCAAACAAATAAGTATGAAATTATTGATGATCAGGAGTTTAACAAAAATCTCAAGTATGCTTTAGTAGTTCTTGAAAATTTGCCCGATTCAGCTACAAAAGTTTATGGGGCAATTGATTTAGCATATTTACAGCGCGATGCTAAAGGAACTTCACCCTTTACATCCTGTCCAAATCAGTTGGTTTTATCTGGGAATAATGAATCATTGAATTTGCTCGAAAACGCAGTATTAACAAGTAAAAAATTACCAGATAATCGCCTGATTTCTTATGCTAATGGTGCTTTAGGTCATTACTGGGAATGTCGGTCAGATTATGAAAAGGCATTAAAATACACCCAAACTGCTATTGTCGCAGCGGATCACAAGATGAGTGCCAAAGATAGTTTATATTTGTGGGAATGGCAAGCTGGAAGGATTTTAGATCAACAAAGTCGCAAAGAAGAAGAGATTGCATCTTATCAACGAGCATTTGATATCCTGGAAGATATCCGCAGCAATATTTTAACCGCTGAACGAGATGTCCAGTTTGACTTCCGCGATGTTGTGCAGCCATTGTACCAGACATTGGCACAGTCGCGGCTCGATTTGCTCGGAATTGGGGCAATTACAGATGAACAACGTGCCAAGGAATTATCAAAAGTAGTTAACACCATTGATGCTTTGAAACTGGCAGAATTACAGAATTATTTTGGCAATGATTGCATTTTAAGTGCGTTGAATCCTAAACAGGTCGGGGAAATTCTCAAAGATAATAGTGTGGCATTTCAGAATACTGCATTTTTGAGTTCCATAATTTTAAAGGACAAAACCGGGATATTATTGCAATTACCCAATCAGATCACCAAATTTAAGTGGATTGAAGACCCCAATCAAGAAGGTGACAAAATAGTTAGCAGGGATGGATTGGAGAAAAAAATTACCGAGTTTCGCAAAGGATTAATCACAACCGGAAAAATTAACTACGATAAAACCACTGCGGCACAACTTTATGATTGGATAATTCGTCCCTTTGCTGAGGATATTAAACCTGACAAAATTAAAACCCTTGTGTTTATTCAAGATGAATTTTTGCGGAGTGTGCCAATGGCAGCACTTTATGATCATCAAGAAAAGAAATACTTGGTGGAAACCTACGCAGTTGCCACAACTCCTAGTTTACGATTAACTGCACCGAAAGTAAGTTATCGACGGCAGCAAAAGACGTTAATTTTGGGTTTAACAAAAGAATCTAAAATTGATGGTAAGAGTTTTAATCAGCTTTCTTGGGTTCCCAAAGAAGTTAGTGTAGTTGAAAGTATATTCCCTAATCATACTGCTCTGATTGACGATAATTTTAGCACCGAAAGCTTTGGGCAAAAACTTGAGAAAACCACATATCCCATTGTCCATATTGCTAGTCACGCTCAATTTGGCATCATTCCTGAAGATACTTTTATTGTCACCGGTCAAAACCAAAAACTTACCATTAGCCAATTAGAAAACTCTTTACGAAACCTCAACAGTAAATCAGATAGTGTCGAACTATTGACCCTAACTGCTTGTAAAACAGCGGTTGGTGATGACCGATCTACGTTAGGATTAGCTGGAGTGGCTTTACAAGTTGGCGTTAAAAGTGCGATCGCCTCTTTGTGGAGTATCCAAGATGACTCAACATCTGAACTGGTGAAAACATTTTACACCAACTACCGTAATGATGGCATGAGTATTGCCCAGGCTTTACAAACAGCCCAAATGAGAATGATTAATGCTAAGAAATTACCAATCAATGACAAGTATGATCACCCCGGATATTGGGCTGCAATGATTGTGATTGGTAATTGGCTTTGAAACAGATCCTATAGCATTTCCTAGTCTAATGAAGTACAAAATTATCTGCGTTTATCTGCGTCCATCTGCGTTTAATTATTACTGCTTGTACCTCACTTGAATGGGAATTGCTATAACTTTAAGGAGTGCTAGAAATTTGTTGGAGATATTTGATTCGTTCCTGAATCTTGGCGATTTCTGGTTTTTCACCAATGAGGATTTCTGACTCTGCCAGGTCTTTAATTAAAGTTGCCCCCAATTGCCCCAGTTTACCATTATCAGTTGCTGATAATGCTTTTTCTAGAGCTTCATACCAAAGTTCCTTTTCGGCATAATAATTTACGCTTTTTGAAATGCCAGTAAATTGGTTTTTGGCGAATGATTGAGGATTGATGACAGTAAATTCTGCTGCACTATTAATAATCGGCTCGTTTTCGCATTCAATTTCAATTTGCCATAAATATGTTTTACCTACTGTGAGTTCAGGGTAATTAAGGGGAAGTTTTAATTTGTTAATTCCAACTGTTGTGGGTATTTTTTGATCTTGCCCAATTTGTTGAAGGGTGTTAGCTGAATCAAATTCAAAGAGTCGAAATTGCACGGTTTCGGAGCTTGACATATACCAAGCTAACATTGGTCGTGTAGAAGCAGTTTTACTGATAAATGTCTGAGGTGCAAGTTGTGTCAAAGGGATACCACCATTATTTGCACATCCACGGCTACCACTTGCACGGGAATATTCACTGGCTGGTGTGCGATCGCGTGGTTTAAACTTAGCAAAGGCAGGGAATACAGTCAGGAGAAAAACTCCTCCCACAACTAAGCTTGTGAGTCTGCGTTGATTTTGCCAAGATGCAAAATGTTTATAAGTCATGGTGATGTTGTTAAGTTTTATTTTTTACCATTTTACTTCATAAGTTCCCAAGTAAGTTCACATATAGTCCCGCGCGGAGAAAGGGATTCACGTTGAAAGTTTCCTTTTAATTGTTTAGCGATTAGTTTAAAATCTTTTGTTCCTTGATTTTCTATTTGCGATTTAATTCCTGAGCCATTATCTTTAATTGATAGTTTATATTTGTTTGTACTATAAATTAGTGATGCTTCAACACACTTGACCCCTTGGGCGTGTTTGCCAACATTACACAAAGCTTCTTCCAAAAAAAGACAAATTGCGCGTTTATCTTCTTTACTTAAATATTGATCATCAATTGGTTCAAAATCCCGGCTAGGAATAATTTTTCTGTTGATAAAATATTCCAAATCTGTACGTTTTAAGGTACTAGAATAAACTTCATATAATAAAGTGTGAAGTGGTTGATTTAAGTCTAGTATCAATCCACTACCTAAACGTAACCGATCTTCTGTGGTTAATGCTTCGAGTTTGAGATATTCGCCAATTTCTCGAATTTCCTGATCGAGTTTTTTAAATTGTTCTAGCAATTGCTTATGGGGGATATCTTTAGCTTGCAGAAGTTTTAATCCATAAGAAAGCGTTTGCAGTGGTCCATTATGAATGATGGTAAAAGTGTGATCAATGGTGTTTTGACGTTCCTTAATTTGCGATCGCAAGAATTTATCATGCTGGTAAAATGCAAAAGCACTCAAACCAACTCCATTCACAGCTAATATTAGCAAACTAGATACTACAGGAATCCATATACCCCACACCCACAGCATCACATACCCGCAGCTAAACAAACAAAAACCAGCGACACCTACACTCAGTAGATTCTTCCACACAGATTGGGTCAGCCGCCCAATAATAATCGGTACAATACCCCAAATAAATATCCATGTGTACTCTCCTATCTCTCCCCAACTGTGTAACATTGGTCGGTTATCTATCACGGTACTCAGGATTTGGCTAATCACATGAGCGTGATAATCAATGCCATAAATTTGACCACTTGGTTTTAAGTTAGACAAGGCAGATGTATAAACAATATCACCTACACTCGGATTACGGTTGCCAACTAAGACAATGCGATCGCGCAACAATTTTGCATCAACTTTCCCATTGAGAACATCGCGTAACGAGACAAAATGAAAAGGTTTCTCACTGTTGCGAAAGCTCATTAAAATTGACAATCCGCCATCATCAACACCAACGTATCCGCCAAAATTCCGGGTAATTCGGGGTAATTCAATTCCCCGAATCATGATTGTATTCGGGTCATGTTTTCCCGTTTCTAACTCAATTCCTTGGGATTTTAAGTATTTAATAACTAACTGCAACGCTAAAGAATATTTATCTTCATAGATATTTTTAGGATTAGATGTATACAATAAGTAGCGTCGATTTTTACCATCCGCATCATTACGTAAATCGGCAAATCCCACGCGTTCTACTGGCAAACTTTGGGGTGGTGAAATTACTCCGGGTAGTAAAATTTTTTCAATCCCAATAATATTAGGATTTGAGCGTAATACTTGCGCTAGTTGTTCACCACCAGGTTCAACAGGAACATTTTTGAACATATCCAGCCCAATTGCTTGCGGTTGATAAGTTTCCAACTTAGTGAGTAACTTGGCAATCTTCTCATCTGGAACTGGGTATTGTCCAACCCATTGAATATCCTCTTCATCAATACCCACAATTACTATCCGTTCATCACGTTTTTCTGCCGGACGTAGACGTAACATCGTATCGAAAAGCATCCATTCCCAAGATTGCATTCCTCCAGCTATCCGGATCAATATCACTACAATCAGCACTATAATTCCAGGACGTGCAGCCAGCGCCCACAACCCAAATTCTTGGCCAATGCGATTCCAAATTCTCCTGCTCATATTCTATTTTTCTTGCTCCCTTACTCCCGGTTCGCCCATTTAAAATCGAGTTACAAAAAAGCTGAACGATTTAATCAGGGTTTTCGGCTTTGATAAAAATGTACTACCCTACAGACTTTATGCGATAGCGAAGCGCTGCTGCAAGCAGTTCGCATAAAAATAGAGTTTTAGCGCCGGATGTGGTAGTTCAAGCTAAATTTCGGGAAATCGCTAAAACCATTACGACACCTGGATTTCTTGTTTTTTTGGCAATTTCTCGAACTCCAAAAAAAATGAGCGAACCGGGAGCCCTTACTTACACATTGATAAGAGTCAGATCCCCGACTTCTTTAAGAAGTCGGGGATCTTGTTGTTCATATTAATCAATTAAACCTTCTTCACTAGCACGAATTTTGGTTTGCATTCGCATATTCTTACCATTTTGCCGACAATCTTCAGGATACACCCCTAAAACATCCTGAATTTTCGTCCAGTAAGTACGAACTGCTCGTTCTGATTTATACATTCGTTCGGCGATCGCCTTATCTGTCAAACTCTCTTCAAAAGCCAACCGCAACACCTCCAACCATTCCGGTTTGAGTTCTATCCCCGTGTTGATATCTCTTGTGTGAGTTGCACCATGAAGTGCCACATTAACCCGCATTAGCATTTCCGATTCGGGTAATCCTTTGTCTGCGATCGCAAACCCACCTTGATGATGATCAATCTCATGTTTGATCCGGATTAACGCTCTTACATAACTACTTTGCACCATGAAATTTTGCTCGGGATATTTTTTAAGCAAAGTTTGTAACAGATTAATTCCACTATCACTTTTTGCTGTTTCCCCTGGTTGAGTGGGAATTGATAAATCCATCACAATCAGTCCAAACTGATGACATTGCAGTTGAAAAAGTGTCTCTTTTACTGTTTGAGCCTTAATAATAAAAGCTTCTGGATATTCTCGATTTAGTATATCGAACGTGCCAGTCAAAATTAATTGATGGTCATCGACAACAAGAATATGCAGCTTTTTTTCCTCTGATAAACTTCCATCAACGTGATGTTCTTTCAAACTTATTTTTACCATGTTGTTACTATATTCGTCCAAATTATAGGTTTCTTTCAGTTTTACTGAAAAATTCCTGTGTGACTTGAATCATAAAATGAGCTTTTAGCTCAAAATATGCTTCACAAAGTAGATGTTTATTTTATAGCGGTATGCACTTGAATAAGATACATCATAAGCCCCCTCCTCGCACCCCCTCAATCCCCCCGATGCGGGGGCAAGAAAAGGATAAACCTTTGATATTGGAGGGGGTTGGGGGTGGGGTTATTGTATCTCACTCAACAAAAGAACCGCTATATACTTCAAAAAAGCAGTCAAAGTAGAAAAATAATTTTTTGATTTTTGAACTATACGTAGGGTGGGCAATGCCCACCCTACACTACTTACTATTTTATGGCTACGCCACGCAAGCTATCAGGAATCATTTAGGATTGATATATATAGATTATTTAAGTATCTAATAAAACTGCACCTTTAGATCATAAATAAACAAATTTTCATTGAAGTATGCAGTTTTCTGCAAATAAACAGGCAGAAAAGGTGAATACGTCGCTTGAATATATCGGATATCGTATAACTCATACGCTTTAGTAAAACTACTGAATACTAGCTAGTATCTTACGTTAAAAGTCAGGAAATTACCCACTTAAAATTTTTACAAGTAATTACATATCTTATAAGGATGTAAAAACGATGCAAAGATTAACTTCTGATGAGATTGTGAAAAAAGCACCATCTATTATCCCTAACATCTTCAACCAAGAAAGCCCAAAACAACCTCTTAATGAGGGCGAGAAAGAGGACAACAACGAGCCACCGCCTAGTCTACCTAACGCATGGATTTACGATGGACGACCTGATGCCGTTGATGACTTGGGAATTGTGGTTAGCTCGTGATATTGTTACCGATAATCCTCTCCCTTGGCAGAAGTCTCTAGATAATTTGAATAATTTGACCCCTGGAAGAGTTGCTCAATCTATTGGTGGAGTTTTTGCGGCCATTGGTACTCCCGCCTCTGCAACCAAACCTCGCGGAAAGTCTCCTGGTTGGCAACCAGGAAAAAAGCGTCACCGTAAAAACCTAAAAAATAGGTGGAATGAACTAGAATCAAGTGATAATCCCTTTGCTATCATAGTAATGGCGCATTTAAAAACCAAAGCCACCACAGGTAATTTAGCAGAACGGGAACAGTGGAAATGGACATTAATTAGGGGACTTTACGAGCGAGGCTTAACAAAAGAAAAAATTGTTAACCTTTTTAAGATAATTGATAAAATGATGACATTGCCCAAAGAATTGCAACAGGGATTAGTCACTAAAATTAAACATTAGACATCTCCGAAAATAGTCAAAGTCGCTTTGTGACTAGCTTTTAAGCTGCATTTTCAAATATTGCAGATTAGCTAGTTAATACGATAAAATAGGAGTTAATACGATAAAATAGGTGTTTGAGATATTTATTGATAGTAACAAGGCAAAAAGATGTAGTTATGTGCATGAATTTTAAACTGATAGTACAGGGGTTATTTCTGCTGGTAATATGAGTGAACCAATTCGTAATCTAACTAATCGACAAATTGTTAAAATTACCTGTTCATACTTTTTAGGTTTTAACCTAAATCTTTCTCGAACAACTCGAAATATTTTTATAGAACGAATTCTGTGTTCAACAAATACTCGTTTAGATGCAAATTCCGTATTTTCTTTTTTTTGGTCTGTTGTTAATTTTCCATTTCTTGGTCTTTTAATTGGAGTGTCAATTAAATCTTCTCCTTTATAACCTAAATCTCCCTTAAATTTTTGTTTTGGGTCAAAGTTATCGCGGTTTTCTCGAAATAAAGTTATATCACTTTTTGGTCCAGGTTCACCAGCTATAATATCAACAATATCGCTGGCATCTGGCAAGATAATTATTTGACTTTTAAATGTATGTTTACTTTCTTTACCAGAGTAATATTTTTCTTGCTCTTCATTGTCTCCAGGTCTTTCCCTGACCTGTTCATAGCTATCTACAATTAACTCATACTCTGTGAGTATCTCTTTAACTACCTCATAGTCAGATTCTTTTTTTTTACTTGTTCTATTAAACTAGATGGTAATAACTCTCTCAATAGTGGCAACCAATAATTAAATGTACTATTTGCTGTAGATTCACTTACACCAAACTGAATACCCAGAAGTTGAAATGTAGTTAGATGTCTGAGATAAACCAAAGTCAAAATTATTTGTTCTGGGAGCGATAATTTAGGTTTCCTACCACCTCCACCTGCAATGATTCTAGTTTTATTTGATTCTAATAAATCTTGTTTTTCATTGTGTAATTGTTCGAGATTTTGAATTAATTTTTGTAGCTGCTCATAATCTAGACCAATTAATCTTTGTGTTTCTTTATGATTCTCTTCAATGTGATTCAGTATTAAACTCATATTTTCCTGTTGAAAACTAATTATTATAT
>NZ_JADEWA010000066.1:0-16717 GCF_015207865.1 Dolichospermum sp. LEGE 00246 | reverse complement strand
AATATATCCTGTGGTAATCCTAAATTATTTGTGAGATATTTCTCACTTATTCTCTATTACAGCAACTTTCTATTATCCTTTCTGTAGAGACACAAACCCAGAAATAGATAATGCTGTAAACAGTTCCACAAATAATTTTTATTAATTTGAAATATTTTTGTCACAATCATCATCTTGATGATTAACTTGAAGCAAGATTTGTCATGGTAGTAAACTCCATCTAGCACGAGAATAAAAATGAAAGTCACCCAAAGCAAAATTAACGAACTTCTGAGTGAATCAGGATGCGAACATAATCAAAAGAAACAGGGAGAAAAGAAAAATAAATCTTGTACCCAACAAGCCCAACCTGGCGCGGCTCAAGGTGGTTGTGCCTTTGATGGAGCGATGATTGCTTTAGTTCCTATTACTGATGCTGCTCACTTGGTACATGGTCCGATCGCTTGCGCCGGCAATTCCTGGGGAAGTCGTGGTAGTCTGTCTTCAGGTCCAATGCTTTATAAGACAGGTTTTACTACCGATGTGGGTGAAAATGATGTAATTTTCGGTGGCGAGAAAAAGCTTTATAAGGCGATTTTAGAAGTTAATGAAAATTACAAACCTGCGGCGGTTTTTGTTTATGCCACCTGCGTTACAGCCTTAATTGGTGATGATATTGATGCTGTTTGTAAGGTAGCAGCCGAAAAAACTGGAACTCCGGTAATTCCTGTGATTGCTCCCGGATTTATTGGCAGCAAAAACTTAGGTAATCGCTTTGGTGGTGAGGCTTTACTAGAATATGTAGTCGGTACTGCTGAACCGGAATATACTACACCCTATGATATTAATATCATCGGTGAGTACAATATTGCCGGGGAAATGTGGGGGGTTTTAAGTTTATTTGAAAAGTTAGGAATTCGGGTTTTATCGAAAATTACTGGTGATGCTCGTTATGAAGAAGTGCGTTATGCTCACCGGGCTAAATTAAATGTGATGATCTGCTCACGAGCGCTCTTAAATATGGCGCGAAAAATGGAGGAACGTTATGGAATTCCTTACATTGAAGAGTCATTTTATGGAATTAGAGATATTAATCGTTGTCTGCGAACTGTAGCTGCTAAATTAGGTGATCCTGATTTGCAGGAACGCACAGAAAAACTTATTGCTGAAGAAACTGCGGCTTTGGATATTGCCCTTGCTCCCTATCGAGCCAAGTTGAAAGGAAAGCGTATTGTTCTCTATACTGGCGGTGTGAAAAGTTGGTCAATTATTTCCGCTGCGAAGGATTTGGGAATTGAAGTTGTGGCGACTAGCACGCGCAAAAGTACAGAAGAAGATAAAGCGAAAATCAAAAATTTGTTGGGTAATGATGGGATCATGTTGGAGAAGGGGAACGCCACAGAACTCCTGAAATTAATTCAAGAAACTAACGCAGATATGCTTATTGCTGGGGGCAGAAATCAATATACTGCTCTCAAAGCCAGAATTCCCTTTTTAGATATTAACCAAGAACGTCATCATCCCTACGCCGGTTATGTGGGCATGGTGGAAATGGCGCGGGAGTTGACTGAGGCTTTATATAGTCCTGTGTGGGAGCAAATTCGGAAGCCAGCACCTTGGGAGTAATTGTCTCACGCAAAGGCGCAAAGATGGGAAGTTTATAATTTATGAAAGATTAATTTATGGCGATCGCAATTATTCCAGAAAAGTCTGTGACTGTAAACCCCCTCAAACAAAGTCAGGCTTTAGGTGCTTCTTTGGCTTTTTTGGGTTTGAAGGGAACTATGCCTTTATTTCATGGTTCTCAGGGTTGTACGGCGTTTGCAAAAGTGGTTTTGGTTCGACATTTTCGGGAAGCAATTCCTCTTGCTACTACTGCAATGACGGAAGTTACTACTATTTTGGGTGGTGAGGAAAATGTTGAGCAAGCTATTCTCACTTTGGTGGAAAAGGTACAACCGGAAATTATTGGTTTGTGTACCACTGGCTTAACAGAAACTAGGGGTGATGATATGGAAATGTTCTTGAAGGATATTCGAGAACGTCATCCTGAACTTAATCATTTAGCCATTATTTTTGCTCCCACTCCCGATTTTAAAGGTGCATTGCAAGACGGTTTTGCAGTTGCGGTAGAAAGTATAGTTAAAGAAATTCCCAAAGCCGGGGGAATCAAACCAGAACAAATCACAGTTTTAGCTGGTTCTGCGCTCACTCCCGGAGATGTGCTGGAAATTCGAGAAATTGTCACAGCTTTTGGTTTAGAACCAATCTTTGTTCCTGATTTGGGAGCTTCTTTAGATGGACATTTGGAAGATGGTTATACTCCTATAACTGCTAGTGGTACAACCCTCAAACAATTGCGTTCTTTAGGCAGTTCAGCTTTTACCTTAGCATTAGGTGAAAGTATGTTAGGGGCGGCGCAAATTTTAGAGGAACGCTTTGGAACAAGTTATCAAGTATTTAGAGATTTAACAGGATTAGAACCTGTAGATCAATTTCTGCAAAAGTTATCTTTATTAAGTGGAAATCCCGTTCCTGAAAAATATCGCCGTCAACGTCGGCAATTGCAAGACGCAATGTTAGATACTCACTTTTATTTTAGTTCCAAACGAGTATCTTTAGCTTTAGAACCAGATTTGTTGTGGACTATAGTTGGATTTTTGCAATCAATGGGGGCGGAAATTCACAATGCTGTCACCACAACTCGTTCCCCATTACTTGAAATACTTCCTATCAAGAATGTCACCATTGGTGATTTAGAGGATTTTGAAAAATTGGCGTTAGGTTCTGATTTATTAATCGGAAATTCCAACGTAAATACCATCTCTAAACGCCTTTCAATTCCCCTCTATCGTTTAGGTATTCCTATCTATGACCGATTAGGAAACGGGCTATTTACCAAAGTAGGCTATCGCGGTACTATCGAACTTCTTTTTGGCATGGGAAACCTATTTATAGAACAAGAAGAATCATCAATGATGAACCAATGGTCATCAGTAATCAACAAATAACACCTGATACCATTTTTTCTATCTCTGTGTCCTCTGTGCCTCTGTGGTTCGTTCATCTTAATTCAGAATAATTAGTATGACAACCGACCACCAACAACTGACAACTGACAACCAACAAAGGACAAATGAAAGTGAAAATTGCTTTTACGACAACTGACCGAATTCATGTTAATGCTCACTTTGGTTGGGCTAAGGAAATTGATGTTTATGAAATTTCCGACAACGGATATGAATTCATAGAAACTCTCAAGTTTGAAGGTGATCTCAAAGAAGATGGTAATGAAGATAAAATTACCCCCAAACTACAAGCACTGAATGATTGCACAATTGTTTATGTTGTCGCTATTGGTGGTAGTGCAGCCGCTCGTTTAATTAAAAAGAGTGTAACCCCAGTTAAGGCTAAATCTGAAGAGGAAAAGATTGAAGATATTCTCAACAAATTAGTTAAAACTCTCAAGGGTAATCCTCCACCTTGGTTACGGAAAGCTTTAGTCCAGAAAAAACTTAGTTTTGCTGAAGAACTTGAAAACGAAGCAACATTATGAGTATGAATGATGTGAATGGAACTGGTAACAATTCAGAGGTAGTTTTAACGCCTTTCCATAAATCATTAGTTCAACAAATCCGGGCGCAAGATAGCTATGGTTTTTACCGGAGTTGGAGTGATGAGTTAATCCTAAAACCCTATGTTGTTACTAAACAAAAGAAACGGGAAATTTCCGTAGAAGGTGAAATTGATCCCGCTACAATTTCTCGTATTAATGCCTTTTTTCGGGCTATAGCTGCCAGTATTGAAAAGGAAACTGGACTCATTTCCAACGTAGTTGTTGAACTAGGACATGAGGGTTTCGGCTGGGCTTTAATATTTTCTGGACGCTTATTATTAGCGGTAAAAACTTTACGTGATGCTCATCGTTTTGGTTTTGATTCCTTCGAGAAATTAGACGAAGAAGGCACAAAGTTTGTTGAGAAGGGAATTGATTTAGCCAAACGTTTCCCCGAAGTAGGCAATCTTTAATACTTGGGGACTGGGGACTGGGCAAAAATTACCAATTACCAATTACCAATCACCAATCACCAATGACAATTGAGGAAATCACCAACAAGATTAAAAAGCTAAATAGCAAAGCAGGTCAAATGAAAATGGATCTGCATGATTTAGCGGAAGGACTGCCAACAGATTACCACAAACTGATGGATGTTGCTGCTGCTACTTATGAAATCTACTGTCAGTTAGATGGACTCAAGCAAAAACTCAAAAAAATGGAGAATTCTAAATGAGTACCAATATTGATGAATTCAAGAAGCTCGTAGACGCGGAAGAGTTTTTTATCTTTTTTAAACTGCCCTATGACCAAAAATTTGTAAATGTTAATCGTTTACATATTTTGAAAAAGTTCTCTCAGTTCATGAGTCAAATTGATGATAGTTATCCCCAGATAAGTGACCAAGAAAGATTAGAAAAATATTGTATTGCTTTGCAACAGGCTTATCAGGTGTTTATAGAATCTACACCTCATGAACAAAAGCTGTTCAAGGTGTTTAATGATAAGCGGAAAAATGTAGTTACCCTGACAGAAATCACCTCAGATTAGGAGTTAAAAAGTGATCAACCTAACGCCTACCGAATTAGAACGCTATAGTCGTCAAATGATGCTTCCTAATTTTGGCGAATTAGCTCAAAAACGCCTGAAATCAGCGACTGTTTTGGTGTCGGGTGTGGGTGGATTAGGCGGTACGGCGGCGCTTTACCTAGCAGTAGCGGGCATTGGGCGGCTAATCCTAGTCCGGGGTGGTGATTTGCGGCTGGATGATATGAATCGTCAGGTTTTGATGACTGATGACTGGGTGGGTAAACCTAGAGTATTTAAAGCCCAAGAAACACTCAAAGCCATCAATCCCGATGTCCAAGTGGATGTAATTCATGATTACATTACCGCTGAAAATGTAGATGAGTTGGTGCAGTCGGCGGATATGGCTTTGGATTGCGCTCATAATTTCACTGAACGCAATTTGTTAAATGAAGCCTGTGTGCGCTGGCGTAAGCCAATGGTAGAGGCAGCTATGGATGGAATGGAGGCTTATCTCACCACGATTATTCCTGGTGTTACGCCTTGTTTATCCTGTCTGTTTCCAGAAAAGCCTGATTGGGATCGGCGCGGGTTTTCTGTGCTGGGGGCGGTTTCTGGGACCTTGGCTTGTTTGACGGCTTTGGAAGCGGTGAAACTCATTACTGGTTTTAGTCAACCGCTGTTGTCAGAGTTGCTGACGATTGACTTGAACAGAATGGAATTTGCTAAACGTCGTTCTCACCGCGATCGCAATTGTCAAGTCTGCGGTAATACTGCCCCTTGGAGATATTCCCAATCTCAAACTGCAACGGTTTAAAGTACCACTTTTTCAAAATCCACATCCCAAATCAGAATATTCGCTACAGAATAGGAAACAAAATGACTGTTACTTTAACAGAAAAGGCTGAATTTCGTCTCTGGGCATTTTTAAAAGGTTCTGCAACCGAAGACGCTAAAAAGGGTGTCCGCATCTCGGTTAAAGATGGTGGTTGCAGCGGCTATGAATATGGCATCGAAATTACCAGTAAGCCCCAACCTGATGATGTCGTATCTCAACAAGGAAATGTGTTGATTTACGTTGATGCTAAAAGTGCGCCGTTATTAGCAGGTGTGGTAGTTGATTTTGTTGAGGGAGTCATGGATAGCGGTTTCAAGTTTTCCAATCCCAATGCAACTGATACCTGCGGTTGTGGCAAGTCTTTTAAAACCAATGATGGTACTCCCACAGGTGTACCTTGTGGACAATAGTTCTATAGCAGGTGACAGGGAACAGGTGACAGGTGACAGTGCTAAAAGTCTTTTATTTATTATTAGTTAATGTCCTCACCTCCTTGTCCGTTGCTGTAACTCAAAAGCTCACTTCATTAATCTTTGAGGAAAATTGAAAAATGGCAACTTATCAAGTAAGATTGATCAACAAAAAAGAAGATTTAGACACTACAGTTGAAATTGACGAAGACACCACAATTCTCGAAGGAGCAGAAGAAGCTGGTATTGAATTACCTTTTTCCTGTCACTCTGGCGCTTGTTCTAGCTGTGTAGGTAAGGTTGTTGAAGGTGAAATCAATCAAGACGATCAATCATTCCTAGATGATGAGCAAATGGGCAAAGGATTCGCTTTATTGTGTGTTACCTATCCTCGTTCTAACTGCACAATCAAAACCCACCAAGAACCTTATCTTGCTTAATACAATATCTGTAGGGGTTTAGCAATGTTAAACCCTTTCATTTTCAACAATGATGGAGGATGTTTATCATCTTTCATCATTTCAATTTTCGCTTTTTATTTTGATAATACAATGTTTATTCCTTTTAGTATTATGGGTTGTTCTTTAGAATTGTTGAAATCTGGAGATTGTGGGATAGTTACTAGTGTGTTAATTCTGTGAATCCTTTACCCGTAAGACTTCATGCAAGTTCCGTGTCAGAAATATTTGCGGATTTAAGGTTTCAGGCTTTCAGGGATTCTTTTTTCTATCACACTTTCTGCATGAAGGAAATTTCTGGTTTGTCTGTCAAAATTAACACACTAGGTAATGCCTTTCATTCCTCCCAAAACTGAGAAAAAGCCGACAATGATCATGCCCATGATGACACCAGTATTCACGTCTACTTGTAAAAAGCGACTGAAGACAATTCCCACACCCCGCATTTGTCCAGCGACGTAGGTGAGAGAAATGAAAATAGCTGCAACTACCGCCACCAAACGAGCTATATTGGAGTAATAGCGATCGCCTACAAAATCAGGGACTGTATATTTACCAAATTTCCGTAAATAGGGTGCTAATAATAATGCTAGTAAAACATATCCACCAGTCCAACCCATCAAATAAATAGAACCGTCATATCCCAAAAACGAAATCAACCCGGCCATAGAAATAAAGGAAGCCGCAGACATCCAATCAGCCGCAGTGGCAGCACCATTAGCAATTGCGGGTATTCCCTGACCGGCAATAAAAAAGTCTTTAGTATTTTCTACTCGTGATTGCCAACCAATGTAAATGTAAAGTACAAAAGAGAGGCCAACTAATATAATCGTCCAAAGTTCAACCGACATTGTTTATCCTCACTTCTTATTGTACTTCTGGTCTAATTTATCCATTCGGAAAGCATAAATAAAAATTAATACCACAAAAACTAAAATTGATCCTTGTTGCGCCATCCAAAAACCAAAGGGAACACCAAAAAACCGAATTACATTTAACTGTTGAACCAGCAATATACTAAAAACCACGGAGACTAAAGCCCAAACAATTAAAAGATTTCTAATTAAGTTCGTATTAGCACGCCAATAAGCGCGACGCTGATTTTCTTCCATTTTTCTTTGATGATCATTGCATCACAGATGATATCACCAAGACCAGATAATACTGCATTATTTGAATAATTTTTTGTAAAGTTTTATATAGTTGATAAGTAGCTAGTACCGTACTGCGTAAGTGAATGAACCATTTTCAATCGTCAAAAAGCTTACTCAATAAAGCCAACTTAAAATTAAACCCCCAGTAAAACAGGGAACAATCCCAGGAATGGCATAACATTTCCCTGTTTCTTGATAATTTCAGCTAAACTGTTCCTCAGCGTCCAAATTAAACAACATTTGCAGAGTTTGCATACATCGTCTTCTAGCTTCCACATCTTGCTGGGCGCGTAATTGCACCATCGGATCATGCAAAATCTTATTTACTATTCCTCTTGTCAAAGCCTCAATTACCTCTTGATGCTTTTCGCCAAATTCTGAACCCAAACGAGATAAAGCCTTTTCTAATTCCTGTTCGCGGATAGTTTCTATTTTATTGCGTAAAGAACTAATAGTAGATACAGTTTCTAAACTCCGCCACCAAATATCAAAAGCTTCAACTTCTTCATCTAAAATCTTCTCAGCTTCCTGTGCCATTTGGCGGCGGCTTTCATGATTTTGCGCCACAACTGCTTTCAAATCATCAACATTAAAAGCCTTAACATTCGGCAAATCATTCACATCTGCATCCACATTCCGGGGGACAGAAATATCAAATATCATCAATTTTTGACTGGGTTCTAACACTGTTTCTAACTTCACCCGATCTAAAATGGGTTCAGTTGAAGACGTGCTAGTAAATACCATGTCACTAGCGGCAATAACTGTCATTATTTCTGGCAGCAAATGGATTTGAATAGGTTGTTCTGGGAACAACTTTGCTAATTCTTCAGCCCTGCCGCGGGAACGATTAACAATACTAATTTGAGTTGCACCTTTAGAAATCAGGTGTTGTACAAGTAACCGGGACATTTTCCCAGCACCGAGAATAGACACACGATTTGTAGATAAATTTTCTACTTTCATCTGTGCCAATTCTACAGCAGCCGAACTGATAGAAACCGCACCAGTCCCAATACTGGTTTCGGTGCGAACCCGTTTACCCGCTGTTAAAGCTTGTTTAAATAAGCGATTTAAAATGGTTTTGATGCCATTAAATTGTTGTCCCAGTTTGTGGGTATTTTTAACTTGAGCGAGAATTTGACCTTCACCCAAAACCAGACTATCCAAACCACCAGCAACCCTTAAAATATGGGTGACGGCATCAACATGGAGCAACATAAATAGATGATGCCGTAAAGACATAATCGGCAGCTTGCTATGTTCAGAAAGAAACTGAGTCACTTCATGAATACCCTGGGTAGTCTCCTGGCTAACAATATAAATTTCTAAGCGGTTACAAGTGCTGAGAATAGCAACTTCATCAACATGAGGATAACTGAGAAGTTGGGCGATCGCTCTTTCGATTTGAGGTTCAGGAATACTTAATTTTTCTCTAACTTCGACTGGGGCTGTTTTATGGCTTAACCCCACCACTGCAATATTCATTTCTTAAATAGATAATTGGTTAGGTGTCAGTTGTTCGTTGTCAGTTGTCAGTTGTCAATTGTCAGTTGTTAGTAGACTATCAAGAACTGATTGACGGATATAAATTGACCAAAAACTATAAAACACAAAGTTTTTAGATTTTTACAACCTGTCAACAGATTTTGGATTAACTCCACCAAACAAGTGTGGAGATTGAGGATTTTAGATTGGCGTTAGCGAAGCGTACGCAGCGCAGCGAGTATTTTTGATTAATTCCGCCCTGGAGGGGCGGGTAACCTGTACCGAAAATTCCCAATCCAAAATCTAAAATCCAAAATCTGAGATTTTTCGGTCAAATTTACTTTGACAGACCACTAATAACAAGGGACTAATGACCACTGACTACTGACTTAATTACTAACGCAGTTGGATATTCTTAGGTTCGTCCGACAAGTGAACTGTATCCACAAACCGAGCGGTTTTGGATTGACTAGAAATAACCAAGCTTTGGGTTCTAGCACCACCGTGGAAGAAGCGCACACCATCCATCAAAGTTCCAGGAGTAATACCGCAACCAGCAAATAGCACTGTTTCACCAGAAGCTAATTCATTAGCGTTATAAACTCTGTCTCCGTCAGTAATACCCATTTCATTTAAACGGGCTAGATTACCTTCTCTGCTTTCGCCAATCAAGCCAGTTTGGACAACTTCTGGATCATAGATTAATTGTCCTTGGAAGTGTCCACCTAAGCAGCGTAAAGCCGCAGCAGAAATTACACCTTCGGGTGCAGCACCAATACCCATCAAAGCATGAATATTAGTACCAGAGAAAGCGCAACAGATAGCAGCAGAAACGTCACCATCACTGATCAGTCTAACTCTTGCGCCAGCGGTGCGGATTTCTTGAATGAGTTCTTTGTGACGGGGACGATCCATCACTACTACTACCAATTCTTCCACAGCCCGGTTTAAGCACTCAGAAAGAATTTTCAGGTTTTCTGTAGCAGACTTATTGATATCAACATGACCTCTAGCGGCCGCTGGTGCTGCGAGTTTCTTCATGTAGAAGTCAGGAGCAGCAAATAAACCGCCCTTTTCAGAAATTGCCAAAACTGCCATTGAGCCATTTTGACCATAAGCAACTAGGTTAGTACCTTCGCAAGGGTCAACAGCAATATCAATTTCTACAAGCTCATTAACATTACAGAAATTTGCCGCATCAGGTCTGGTGCAAATACCAACTTCTTCGCCAATGTAAAGCATGGGAGCTTCGTCCCGTTCGCCTTCACCGATAACGATGCGACCACGCATATGGATTTTGTTCATCCGTTCGCGCATCGCTTCCACTGCTACTTGGTCAGCAATGTTCTTTTCGCCCTTACCCATCCACTTAGAAGAAGCGATCGCCGCTTGCTCAACCACTTCTATAATCTCTAACCCAAGTGTATTTTCCACGAGTATCCCCTTTAAATTACTTGTCTTAGCGTCGTTTTCTTAGCTATTTCAGTTTTTAAGTTTACCAAAGTGCGGATACATATTAGAAAAAGTCTGGAATACCAACTATGTTAAGTTTTGCAACTAAGGCAACTCCGACTGTATCAATACAAATGTATTAATGCAGTTGAGGCAGAAATTACAGCAATAATTGAGTAAATGCGCCTAGCGGGTTAAAATAGATTTGGTGACAGCCTCTTGTACTGTTCCTTACGAGGCTTTTATGGCAGCAAATCTCAAACAAATAGCCAAGTATCTAGATAATCTTGGTTGGGACTACCGTATTGATGAAAAAGAAGACCGGATTATTACAGGTGTTGAAGCGGAAAATATCGAAGATTTTCTGATAGTTGTCCAACTGGACGAGGAAGGAAAATTTTTTCGGCTGTTTGCACCCCAAGTTTTAGCGGAAGTAAAAGACCATCCCCATAAAGATGCTATCCTCCAGACGATGCTGGCTATTTCCTGGGAAACCAAAATGCTGCAATGGGAATATGATCCATCCGATGGTGAAATCCGCGCTATCATCGAATTTCCCCTGGAAGACTCCATGCTCACTGAGAGACAATTTAACCGTTGTCTGAGCGGATTAATCCAAATTGTGGATACCATTGCCCTACCGCGTTTGCAAGAGGTAATGGAAACAGGAGAAGATCCGGGAAATTTAGACTTAGGAGAAAGATTATTGTTGAGTATTCAAGAACAAGCTCCTGGATTATTAGAACTCCTAGAAAAAGCTATGGAAGCGCGGAAAAAGCGCGGTAGTTTTGCCGATGATTAAGGCGGATAACTACTGAAATCGCTAGACTGCAAAGTGATAACCTGATCATATACTGAAATTTTGTAAGGCTGGATTTTTATGACATCCTATGCAACCTCCTCTGCTAAAGCAGAAATGAGTGAACTCCGGCGGTTAAAAAGCCTATTACCCCCAGAATTGCAAAGTTGGGTAACAGTTGAAGGCACAATAGAAGTTAATCCATCCCTGATTCGTTGTGAAGAAATTGGCAAAGACCAAGTAGAAATTCAAATTGACTTGGTCAAGTGGGATGCTCTCGCAATGGATCAGCGCAATTTGCTGTTTTGGCACGAAGTTGCTCGCATTCAAAATGACACAATTCCCAAAGATGGTTGGGAAATGGCAGCACTAGCTATTGGTTTAGGTGGTGCTGTAGGTGAGTTATGGGTACAAGATGGATTATTGCTAGTATTAGCTTTGGCACTTTGTGGTGTGTCCGGTTGGCGATTATATCAAAAAAATAATGGTGGTAAACAAGTTAAAGAATTGCTAGATGCAGACGAAAAAGCGATCGCTCTAGCAACCCGCTTTGGCTATAGTTTACCTAACGCCTATAAAAGTCTTGGTAGTGCCTTAAAAACTTTGGTGGAAAACACTCCTAGCAAACGTCAGCGTTCTCGATATGAAGCCAGACTTTCTGCTCTCAAACGGAGCGCCAACAAAGCTAAAACTAAATCGAGGAATGAGGATTCTAGTCTTTGACACTCTCAGCGGCTTTAGCCACTGAGCTTTACGCTTACCGGATATTCCTGTAAAATCTTCATAGCTAGTACCGCAAAACGAAAGTCAAAAGTCAAAGGTCAAAAGTAATATTGAGCAAGCTTTTTGACGATTGAGAATGGTTGGTTCATTTACGCCCTGCGGTACCAGTGGCTTGGGTGTTGTCCACCAAGCATATAGATTTATATTCCTGACTTCTTCACGCCATATTAAAACTTTATCAAACTTTCTTATTTCGCTCATCAAAAATTTTTAAATAATCTAATCGCTGCAATATTTTATAATTTAGAAAGTCACAGATTACAAAAATACCGGAATCCCATCATTGACCTTCGCAACTAATAAAACTGCCCATTCTAACTTTTGAACAACTGTACTTTGGAAGACAATTATTTTTACAAATACCTCTAATTTAGTGTTAGAGACATTTGTAAAATACATTGAGGAAATCAAAAATCTCTAGGGGCAGGGTTTTCATACTCTTGATTGTATCACAGCCGATTTCTTTTCCTTTTGGGGAAATTCTAAATACCTACATACGGAGTTTAAATAAATCCGACATATTCACAACAGCAAAAACTTTGTAAATCGCTGTTATTGTGAAGCTTGATTGATGATATTTTCTCTAATCGTTAAAAATCTATCAACTTGTGATTCATCAGACAGATTAAAGGTAAGGTTAATTGTTTTTCTAAAGCAAAATAACGTTGAGAAAATTAGATTATATATGGCAACTAAAGTCCAGAGTTTTATGAGTAGCCAACCCATATCAGTAGATTTTTTAGTGACTTATTTAGAAGACGCAGCAATCTTGGAAGTTCCAGTCAGGTTAACCGTGCTGGAAGCTGTCAATTTTAAACAAACTTGCCAAAACTTAATTCAAGCGGATGTCCCACCTGGGCAAATTTTTATTGATTTTCAAAATACTACTTTTATGGACAGTAGTGGTTTAGGTTCTTTAGTCAGTAACTTTAAAAATTCTCAAGAAAAGGGAATTAAAGTAACATTGCGTCATGTGACACCCCAAGTCATGGCAGTTTTAAATCTGACGGGACTAGATCAGGTATTTCCCATTGAGTCTCTTCATGACCTCACATTAATAGCAACAGGTGATTTAACAGATACCAGAAAAAATAATTCTCGCAAAGTAGATCCACTTCCCCAAACTCATAACTCCGTAGCATCTTGGATGAAACGGGCTATTGATATTGTGGGATCATTGGTGGGATTAATAATTACATCTGTTTTATTTATTCCCATAGCGATCGCCATTCAAATTGATGATCCCGGTCCGATTTTATTTCAGCAAACCCGTTGTGGCTGGATGGGTAAGCGGTTTGCAATTTGGAAATTTCGCTCTATGTGTGTAGATGCCGAAGCCAGAAAATCCCAAATCAAAAACCAAGCCGAAGGTGCTTTCTTTAAAAACGACAATGATCCCCGAATTACTAAAGTAGGTAAATTTTTACGCCGTACCAGTCTCGATGAACTACCTCAATTTTGGAATGTTCTCAAAGGGGAAATGAGTTTAGTCGGGACTCGACCACCTACACCTGATGAAGTAGAACGCTACGAAGTCCCAGAATGGCAACGTTTGGACGTTAAACCTGGCATGACTGGGGAATGGCAGGTTAACGGTCGCTCTAAAGTGCGGAGTTTTGAAGATGTGATTCGTTTAGATTTACAGTATCAGCAAAATTGGACTTTAGTTTACGATTTAAAGTTAATTTTCAAAACCATTGCCATTTTGTTTAATAAAAACAGTGGGGCTGTTTAGATTATCTACTCCTAAACTAAATTTACAAATTTATCTATGTAATTTACCCAAGTCATCAATCGGCTTGGGCTTATTTTTATGAAAGGGAACAGGAAGCAACAGAGAACAGGAAAACTCAGCCGCTTCCAAGGGGCAGTGTTGCCACCAATCCAGAAAAATATGGCTTTGCAGCTAATTTGTCTCTTTTTTTCCGCCTTCCCCGTTCCCCTTGTTCAGAAAGTAATCAACTGTAGAATATGTTACTATTTAGAGAAAACCTATTCATACAATTGCAGTTCAGATATTTGTAAGCAAGTTGAATAAGTATTTGCTTCCATGAAAACATACATGAGGTTTAATGACTGAATCTTTAAGAGGGAATTTCCCATTGACAAAAAACGCTGTGAGCAAACCTAAAACTGACACAGAAGCTACAAGCAAAAATTTAGCTTTAACCATTGCTGAGGCGGCTTTAGACCGCAAGGCTGTAGAAATCGTCCTGCTTGATGTGGCAGAAATTTCTTACCTGTCCGATTACTTTGTGATGATGACTGGTTACTCTAAAGTACAAGTAAGAGCGATCGCTGACGCAATTGCCGGACAAGTAGAAATTGACTGGCAACGACGACCCCTCAGAACCGAAGGAAAAGCCGAGGGAACTTGGGTACTCCAAGATTATGGTGATGTTATCGTCCATATCATGATGCCAAGGGAACGGGAGTTTTATAATTTAGAAGCGTTCTGGGGACACGCGGAACGTATTCCACTACCAAACTCCGATAATGTTGGGGGTTAACCAATATGATGCGATCCTCTCTAGCGAATTGCCCAGTTCCTACGGAACAACAACCGCTGAATGAGTACGAAGAGCTAAAAAATGCTTGGCTATTTCGAGATAGTACCCTAAGTTGGGGTAACTACACCAAAAAAATGTTTTGGATTTGGGCTTGGTCTTGGTTAATAGCCGGACCTGTGGCAGCAGCCAGCTTTCCTCCCCAAAAGCAGATTTTTAATTTTCTTCTTTGTGGATCTGGTGCTGCTAGTGTAACTGTAGTGCTAGTATTGGTACGGTTATATTTAGGTTGGTTCTATGTGCGCGATCGCCTTTACAGTCCCACCGTATTTTATGAAGAATCTGGTTGGTACGACGGACAAACCTGGACAAAACCCCAAGAAGTCATGAGCCGCGATCGCCTAATTGTTACCTACGAAATCAAACCCATTTTCCAACGCTTGCAAATTACCTTTGCCGCCTTGGCTCTAATGTATCTTATTGGTACTATAGTTTGGCATTTCTTGTAAATACTTATTAGTCATTAGTCATTAGTCATTAGTAAAACAACGGACAACCGACAACTGACAACTGACAACTGACAACTGACAACTGACAACTGACAACTGACAACTGACCACTGACCACTGACCACTGACAATTCACAAAATAGATATAAACCCATGACAATGGGAAAACGAACTCAAGCCGCAGCACTGGAAGTCCGGTTGCTGCGTGAAGGTATTATCGAATCTCGGCATATAGTCCAGGCTGTAGTTAGTGATGACCGGGGACGGGTACTTTCCGTTGCTGGTAACGCTGAAACCGCCGCATTTGTCCGTTCTGCCCTCAAACCATTTCAAGCCCTGGCTGTCACCAGCACAGGCACAATGGAACGCTATGGTTTGAGCGATCGAGACTTAGCAATCATCACCAGTTCCCACAAAGGCAGCATGGAACAGGTGAGACAGGTATTTAACATTCTGTGGCGGGCAGATATTGACATCAATTCCCTGCATTGCCCAATCCCTAAAGATAAACGTAGTTCTCTAGAATATAACTGCTCTGGTAAACACGCGGGAATGTTAGCTGTTTGTCAGCAACGCCATTGGCCATTAACTAACTATTTGGATCGTAAACACCCAGTCCAACAGTTAATTATTACTAAAATAGCCGAATTGTTGCGAATGCCAGCGGAAGAATTTCTCACCGCCCATGATGACTGCGGCGCACCCACATATCTAATGCAACTCAGTCAAATGGCATCCTTGTATGCCATCTTAGCCTCTAGTAATAATGTAGACATGGAACGTATTGTCCGCGCCATGAATCATCACCCCACAATGATAGCAGGTGAAGGGGAATTTGATACAGAATTGATGCGTCTAACTCCTGGTGAACTGGTTAGTAAATCTGGGGCAGAAGGAGTACAGTGTATAGGCAGACTTGGTGAAGGCATGGGATTAGCTATTAAAGTCATGGATGGCTCAAAACGCGCTAAATATGCCGTAGCTATTCACATCCTCCAGCAAATGGGTTGGATTACTCCCAGCGTTGCCCAAAGCCTGTCTGAGAAATTTATGAACCTGGGGAAATACAAGCGTTTGGAAGTAATTGGAGAATTATCGCTTTTGTAGTTGACAAACTTTTGACTTCGCGCTATATTAAAGAAGTCGAGAGAAAAGCGACACAAGCGACGCGGGATAGAGCAGCCTGGTAGCTCGTCGGGCTCATAACCCGAAGGTCAGTGGTTCAAATCCACTTCCCGCCACCAAATTAAAAAATGAATCCCTGTAATCTTCCAAGGTTGCAGGGATTTGTTTTATGAAAAAAGGAGTCAGGAGTATCTCGTTTCCAGTCTCTGACCAGGAATGCTATCAAGAGGCTCTGCCCCCACTATACCTTGAAGGCCATTGGTGTCAACTTAAGTTAGAAATGGCTTATCCGTTTGCTTCCACACCCGTCCAGAAATGATAGCGTGGCGTGGCTTTAGGGACTTACAATTAAAAAAATACCCAAAAATTTCTTGTGGTGCGGGACGAATTGCCCGCTAATCATCAAGGACAGGCAGGATGCCCATCCCACAAAATTGGGTAATTTATTTTTGGTGTTCCCTTAGCCATATTTCAGGGCTAATAGCCAAAGTATAGTGACGTACTCGACACACTCCCTTTCAGGTGAGTGTGGGCTTCTCAGTGACTCCTCTATGAGGACATTAACTGAGCTTTAAGACCGTGCGCCCCACGGTTCTTTGGTTTTGAGATTTGTTTTTTGTTTTGTAGGCTGCA
>NZ_JADEWA010000554.1:0-3155 GCF_015207865.1 Dolichospermum sp. LEGE 00246 | reverse complement strand
GAATAATGACATTTATCAAAAAAGTTTAAATCATTGCTTAAAAGCGATCTTTTTATCGAAAAAATTAGGAGCGAAAAAACTAGGTTTTCATGCAGGGTTTCTAATAGATGTAAGTGTTAGGGAAATTGGTAAAAAAATTACTGCCTCTGGATTATTTGAGCGAAAACAAAGTTTATCAAGATTTAGAGATGCTTGGTTAATATTGCAGGAAAAAGCAGCACCAGACCTAATTTTATATCTGGAAAACAATGTTTTATCTTATTCTAACTATCAATCTTTTAATCAAGTTAACCCTTTGCTGATGAGCAATTATGAAGGTTCTGTAGAACTAAAAGAGATCATAGATTTTAATTTACTTTTAGATGTAGCCCATCTTAAAGTTAGCTGTAATTCATTAGGGTTAAACTTTGAAGATGAGTTAAGTAAAATGCTACCTTTGTCCAACTATGTGCATTTAAGCGATAATGACGGTAAACACGATCAAAATAAAGGTTTTAATAAGAATAGTGAGCTTTTGCAAGTTCTCAAACAATACGATTTCGACGGTAAAACCATCACCCTAGAAATTTATAATAATGCCAATAATATTAATCAAGATTATCTAATTGTAGCGGAGGCTTTGAAGGTAAATGAAGATTAATTGTCTACTTTGTAATACATCGGGCGAAAGTCAGTTAATTAGTCCGAGTATTCGAGACGATGCTTCAGGACAATTTAAAATTCATCGTTGTTTGACTTGTGGTCATGTGCAGTTATTTCCATTGCCTACCCCAGAGCAAGATCAGGCATTTTATGACGGCGATCGTCAGTTACAAAATGTATCGGGGGGGGGGACGGACTTGCAACGGGAAAAATTTAAAAGTATTTCTGATACAGAACGTCGTGTTTCATGGCTTGATTCAATAATTTCCTCTCCCTCAAAAATTTTAGATGTGGGTTGTGGTTACGGATTTTTCGTAGATGCTTTAACAAATAAAGGTTATGAAGCAATGGGAATAGAAGTTAGTAAATTACGTTTAGATTTAGCCAAATCCAGTTTGCAAGGGGATTTTATTCAGGGTCAAATTGACGATCAGAAAATCCAGAATTTATATCAAAATAACTTTGATGCAGTTACATTATTTCATGTACTGGAGCATCTCACCGATCCTGTTAATTTTCTTTTAAAATGTTTAAACTTAATTAAGCCCAATGGTTATTTGCTAATAGAAGTTCCCAATTTTAGAGATGAGTTAATTGGTCAATCTCTTGAATATGCTCATTTTTATTGGCAAAGAGCGCACCTGAGTTATTTTAGTCCTTTCCATTTAGAGTTGACTTTTCATAAAGCCGAAATTGGTAACTTTGTTATTGATGGTGTGCAACGCTATGGATTAAGAAATTTATTACATTGGTTGGATGAAAAGAAACCTCAACTGACTAATCCCAGTTTTGACGAAAAGACTCTACCAATTTTGGAAAATTTAGAACAACTCTATAAGGGCGATCGACAATCAAAATTAACCTGTGACACTTTAATAGCAACTATAAAAAAATGCAATTAAATCATAACAAACAACTAATCAATCTAATTAGCGTATCCATAACTAGCACTATTCGCCAAGTTATGCAGACTATTGACAAAGGTGGTTTAGGGTTTGCCTTATTAATCGAAAACGAAACCGAAAAATTTGTCGGAGTCGTAACAGATGGAGATATTCGCAGAGCATTACTCCAAGGTTATGGCTTGGAATCTAATATCTCAACTATCCCTCGACCAGAATCAAAAACTGGTCATATTACTATCTCATCAGAGCAAATAACCTCATTATTTAGTGAACCTGTTAGGGTAATACCTTTGCTAGATGACGATGGTAAAGTGGCTGATTTAGCACTTTTTGATAAACGAGTCCGTTTACCCGTAGCCGAACCCTCACTAGGGGAAAAAGAACTGTCTTATGTAACTGAATGTGTGTTAACAGGTTGGGTGTCTTCTGCGGGTAAATTTGTGACTCGTTTTGAAGAAATGTTCGCTGAATTTTGTAATACGAAATATGCGATCGCCACTAGCAATGGCACAACTGCTTTACATCTAGCCCTTTTAGCCCTAGATATTGGTGTAGGAGATGAGGTAATTGTACCAACCTTGAGTTTTATCGCCACTGCCAACGCTGTCACCTACACAGGTGCTAAACCGGTCTTTGTAGATAGTGAATGGGAAACTTGGAATATTGATCCTAATTTAATAGAACAAGCAATTACTCCCAAAACTAAAGCCATTATTCCCGTTCATCTTTACGGACATCCCGCTAATATGGACTTGATTTTAGACATTTCCAAACGTCATAATTTAGCCGTGATTGAGGATGCCGCCGAAGCTCATGGAGCAAAATATAAAGGACAACCAGTGGGGGGGATTGGTGAGATAGGGGTATTCAGTTTTTATGGCAACAAAATTATCACCACTGGTGAAGGAGGAATGGTTGTTACCAATGATTCAGAAATAGCCAAGAAAATTCGTATTTTACGCGGTCATGGAATGTCCCCAGAAAGACGTTATTGGCATCCAGTTTTAGGATATAACTATCGTATGACAAATCTTCAAGCTGCCCTTGGAGTTGGACAAATGGAGCGAATAGATGAAATCATAGAAGCAAAATTGCGAATTGCTGAACGATATGAGAAAGGTTTTTCGAGTATCAAGGGATTAAACCTAGCACCCCGTCAACCCTGGGCGAAAAGCGTGTTTTGGCTCTATTCTATTTTGGTTAATGAGGACGAATTTGGTTTGAGTAGAGGCCAATTGGTGACAATTTTGCAAGAAAAAGGGATTGAAACCCGTCCCCTATTTATTCCCATTCATCAACAACCCGTGTATCATCAAAATGTTCAAGATAACTATCCAGTGGCAAATCAATTAGGTAAAATAGGATTAAGTTTGCCTAGTGCGGCAAGTTTACAATTAGAAGATATTAATAAAGTGATTAATTGCTTTCAAAATTTTTAATGTTCCTAACCTTTTAAAAATGGCTTGCTGTTTGAAAATTGTAAAATATTTTTTGTATCTACTGAAACATGAAAACAAAAATTAAGCAAAGTATAAATAACTTGCTACTAAGAAGTCAAGTAGAAAAAGCTTACCTAAAATCTTTATTCGCAAATTTATATCATTTTAC
>NZ_JADEWA010000553.1:0-3158 GCF_015207865.1 Dolichospermum sp. LEGE 00246 | reverse complement strand
ACCCTAACCCTCCCCGATGCTTTGGGGAGGGAACTAATTTTTCCGGTTTCCCCCCAAAGCATCGCTTGCGGGGAGGGGGTCTTTGTTTTTAATAATAACTTTTGCCTGGTAAGTAATTGGACAAAAATATTTACAGTCATTGCGAGCGAAGGGAAGCAATCACAACCCTGGCGATTGCTTGATTTCACTTCGTTCCATATGGCTAACGCCACGCAACGCTAACGCAATGACATTGTGTAATTAATTCTGTCTCACTACTTAACAAAGGTTTTAACTGATATCAGAAGAGCTAGGTGTCACTACATCTAATGTACTATTTACCACTGAATTCATTTGTGACAATTTTAACATATCCTCAGTCCAGCCAGGGTTAGCAAACTGAGGTAATATTTCCTTGCTAAATGCTTCGGCGGCTTTTGATCTATAGCGGTTGGGGTTAAATATCAGCCAGAGTGTGCGCTTCACAACAACTCCTTCGATAGGGGTGCGGTGAAGGACACCCATTTGTAATTCTTTAGCGATCGCCGATGTAGAAACAAAGGCAGCACCTAAGCCTGATTGGACAGCGTTTTTAATAGCTTCTATGGAATTTAGTTCCATCTCAAACTTAAACCGTCTGGTGTCAATATCACAACGGGCTAAAACCTGATCAATGACTTTGCGGATAGTTGATTGGGAGTCAAGAGCAATGAATTGTAGTTTATATAGGTCTTCTTTTTGGATGGTTTCTAATTTAGCAAAGGGATGGGAGGTAGGTAAGATGAGTGCCAATTCATCTTCAGCATAGGGAACAGTTTTTAAAGATTCCCCTAATTCTGTGGGAATTTCTCCGCCAATAATCGCCAGATCAACCTGACCATTAGATACACTCCAAGCGGTGCGTCGGGTTGAATGGACGTGCAATTGCACAGCTACTTCTGGATATTTCTGTCGAAATAAACCGATCATTTTCGGCAGAAGATAAGTGCCAGTGGTTTGAGATGCGCCTACAATTAATGTACCCCCTTGAAGATTTTGGAGGTCTTCAATCGCGCGGCAGGTTTCCTGACACAAGCTGAGGATTTTGTCTCCGTAGTTGAGGAGTAAATGACCAGCTTCAGTTAATTGAGCGCGACGACCTCCTCGATCAAATAGAGGGACATCCAGTTGTCGTTCCAGGTTTTGAACTTGCAAACTGACAGCGGGTTGGGAGACGTAAAGGCTATCAGCCGCCCGTTTGAAACTCCCTTCTTGGGCGATCGCTTTGAGAATACGTAACTGATCTAAGGTAAAAGGAAGGTCAGACATAAGGCTTAACCCACAAACTGGGGTGCATGAGTAACTTTAAAAATAAATCGAAATGAATAGTTTGGTCACTAAGCATGATTTATGGCATTGTTAACATTTGAAGAACCGTGAATTTTGACTTTGCTTTGCGGTACTAGCTGATTTGAATTTTGAATTGAGTTGTATATATGATGCCCAATCATTGGTTTACCTCCAGTCATTTTGTCATACTAGGGTTACAATTAGTTTTTGCGATCGCTCACAGCGGAGGGGCGGCTTTACGTCCTTGGGCAGAAAAATACATTGGACCAAGACTTTATCGCATTATCTTTGCATTAATTAGCCTCCCTTTGGCTGTGATATTAATTGTTTACTTTTTTAATCACCGTTACGACGGACAGCAACTTTGGCAACTACAGGATATAACAGGTGTAAAAACATTAGTCTGGGTACTATCAGCTATATCTTTTTTACTTTTATATCCTGCTACCTTCAATCTACTAGAAATTGCTGCCATTCAAAAGCCCCAAGTTCATCTTTATGAAACAGGAATTATCCGTATTACCCGTCATCCGCAAATGGTGGGACAAGTTATTTGGTGTGTAGCCCATACCCTGTGGCTAGGTACTAGTTTTACCCTTGTCACCTCCATGGGGTTGATACTACATCATATATTTGGAGTATGGCATGGCGATCGCCGTTTAAGTCAACGTTATGGAGAAGCCTTTGAAGTTGTCAAACAGCGAACTTCCATTATCCCCTTTCAAGCGATTATTGATGGTCGTCAATCCTTGCACTGGGAGGAATTTCTCCGCCCTGCTTATTTAGGGGTTGTCATTTTCACAGGTCTATTATGGTGGTCTCACCCCTTGTTATTAGTGGCAACAAGTAGGATAATATGGTAGTTTAGTGTGATCCCCAAGATCAACAAAACATATAAATTTAACGAAACTTTGTCCTGATCACTTGCTACCAAAACAATGTACGATAAACTCAAACATATATCATTAAACTTTTTCCCAATGGGATCAGAAAAAGAATTTATCCACCAGGCTTCAGTGGATTTTATACTCGTAAACAAACAATAGCCATCCACCAGACTGGAAACAGGCATTAAGTAGCAATGTAGAGACTGCAATAACCCGCACTGTCGCCATTGTCAAATTTTTCCCAAGCAGTAGTAATCAGGATTTGAAATGTAGAGCAGCCAGCGCGGTATACACGGTGGCTTTTTTGTCAGCAGGAAACATCAAAATCCTTAATAGCAGGAGTCAGGAGTCAGGAATCACCGATTTAGAAGTAAAACCCTGTTGTCGGCTGAATTTAATCAATACCTACGGTGCGTTGACACGAACAATAGATATCCTCCGCCTTGTCTGTTGCTAGAAAATTTAAAATTCAAATTGGTAATTTATACCGATTTGCTCCTGCTGACAATCAACTTTTGATATAAAAACCTTATAATCACAAGAGGCATCATGGTGTTGTCGGTTAATGAACGGACATTTACTCAAGAAGTTTTAGAATCCCCTGTACCCGTTTTGGTGAATTTTGAAGCCCCCTGGTGTGGGCTTTGCCGCATCATTCACCCACTGTTATCACAATTTCAGACTCAGTGTGGTGATGAACTTAAATTGGTGGGAGTTAACGCTGATCAAAATTTCAAGCTATCAAATACTTATAGACTGAAATCATTACCAACCTTACTGTTGATAGAAAAAGGTATAGTTAGACAAAGACTAGAAGGTTTTCGGAGTAAAGACGATTTACGTCTAGCCTTAGAAGCAATTAGACTCACATATACAAGTCAAGAAAAAATAGATACAGCAGAAGTCAGAAGTCAGGAGTCAGGAGTTAGGAGGTAGGAGAGCAGGGGGCCTGTCTCTTATACA
>NZ_JADEWA010000065.1:0-16796 GCF_015207865.1 Dolichospermum sp. LEGE 00246 | reverse complement strand
GGAGATATAGATATAGATAAATCTTTAATAATAGGTTTAACAGAAATTCTAAACTCTTCTGCAAAATCCACAGCTATTTTTGTGATTTTTTCTTCTAGTCTATCTACCAAGACTAGATTATAATTATTATGAGCAAAAATACGAGCTAATTGATAACCGATACCATTAGCTGCACCCGTTATCAGAACTGTTCCCTGACGTTTTATGTTCATTTTAAGAAAGATGAGTTAGCTGGAGTTAGCATTGATAAATTGTGCCAACACCCTTACATTATAACAAATAAAAATTAAGCTGCATATAATAAGATTTCCAGAATAATTGACCGCAGATAAACGCAAATGAACGCGGATAAATACGGATAAATTCTGGATTTCATAATTATATGCAGCTTAACCAAAAATTGATATTAAGCAAGACTTAAGAAACCAGTTTGTACTAGGTAAGATGTGTAAGTCATCAACAATTGAGAATCAATGGGAGGACAAACAATGGAACTGCCTTTGAGTGCTTCTAGAGTTGCTTCACAACTGATAATTGGTCTTCTTGCTTGTAAATACAAATCAGGAATGGTGATTTGTTCATCAGACCAACGTTCTAGTAAAAATGGTCGCAAAGTATATAATGGATTGTCTTGAGAAGTGACATTATTAATTAACTCTGCTTGCCATTCTTCATAGGGAATCATCTTCAGTGAAAATCCAAAAGAACGCACCCAATCAACTAAAGATTTTAAAGAAGCAGGTTGAGGATGTTGTAAATGGAAAGCTTTACCTACAGATGTTTCTTGTCGAGAAAGATAAACAACAGATTTGCTCACATAATCAACAGGAGACATATCCAACATATAATCTACATCAGGGAAAGAACCCATTTGCAGACAACCTTTAATCATCAAATTGATGAAATCATGGGTATTACAAATCCCGGTTTGGCTATCTCCAGAAATTAAAGGAGGTCTATGAATAGTAATAGGTAATCCTCGACTACCAGCAATTTTTACTAATTTTTCTGCCACCCATTTAGTTTGGGAATAACCGAGGAAAATACCTTCCCAATCATGAAAATCATCATCTTCTTTAACTAACTTACCAGCATAAGCACTGGATTCAAAAACAGCCACACTAGAAACATAATGCAATGGCTTAACTTTAGTTTGACAAGCCAAACGCAAAACTTCTTGTGTACCCAAAACATTCGCTGTTTTTAATGCTGAGTAAGGATAAACATAATTCAGTAAAGCTGCACTATGATAAATAGCATCAATATTAGCAGCTAGATTTTGAAATTGTTCTGCATTAATTCCTAAATGTGGCTGTGCTAAATCCCCAATAATGGGAATAATTCTGCCACTATAATGATCTTGCCAAATGCCATATTGTTGCAAATTATTTGCTAATTTGCTTTTACCTGCTTCTACATTATCAGCACGGACTAAACAATAAAGATTTGCGTCCGATACTTCTAGTAATTCCTTGATAATAAAAGCCCCTAAATAACCTGTTCCCCCGGTTAAAAAGATGTTTTTAGGGTTAGTAACAGAAACAGCAGTGCCTATGGGTTGAATAGTGGGGTCTAGAACAGCTTCCGCAGCCAAATCTAGAAGAGGAGGAGCAAAACTAACAGGGGAATTTGTTCCAGAACCTGCATCTTGTAGCTGAGAACCATTACTAGATTCTTCTGACAATCGTTGGGAAAGTGCCGCAATATTAGGATAATGCCAAAGTAAAATAGGAGAAGGTTTAAAACCTAGTAATTCCTCTAATTTACTAATGATCATCATGGCTTGAGCAGAATCCAAACCATAATTTTCTAAGTTTTCATCAACATCAATTTCTGCGGTTTCAACTCCGACAACTTCCGCGAGATGGGAAACTAGAAATGATTGAATACTTTCAGAAGTACAAGACTGTTTTAAACTCATTTTTACTTCTCCAATGTAGAAGGAATTGGTTGATATTGACTGTAATAAGTAGGCATTTGTAAACCCTGCATTTTTAAACTGTGACTACGATATAAAAATGCTGTCCCCCTCATAATTTGGTCAGCAACATCAACAACATGACGCTGATTATATTCTGACAAATATGAACCACGCACCCAGTCATTGAAACCACCCATAGCTGGACCACACCATATTTGATAATCAACTTCCCGACCCTTTTCACCAGTGCTAGACCACCGAGAAGATAATCCTAAATACCAACGAAAGATCACAGCCATTTTCAATTTAGGATTATTAACAGCTTTACCCAATTTTTCAGGATTTTTTTGGGATAAATATGCCGCTGCACCTTCCCAAACTTCCGCAAGACTTTTCCGAAAAATTTGTTTTTCTAGCTTCTCTTTTTCTGCTGAGGGAATCTGTTCAATAGAGTCGTAAGTGCGATACAATTCATATAGTTTTTGCGCTCGCATGGGAAACATTGTCCCCCGTTTGAGAACTTGTAATTTGACTCCCATTTCAAACATATCGGCTGCGGGAGCCATTGTCATATCTGCCATTTCTGCTTGTGCTAACAACTTTTTAGTATGTTCACAAGCACCAGATTCCACACAAGATTGATTAATTGAACCAGTCATTATATAAGCAGCACCCATCATAAAACCAGCTAAAGCTGCTTCTGGTGTACCAATGCCTCCAGCAACTCCAACTCTAATCGGAACTGAGTAATTATATTGCCCTTGAATCTCATCTCTGAGGGCAACAATTGATGGTAATAAACATACTAAAGGACGATTATCTGTATGCCCACCAGAATCAGCCTCAACGGTAATATCATCAGCCATTGGCACTTGTCTAGCCAAATTAGCTTGCAATTCGGTAATTAGTCCTTGCTGAAGTAATTCTTTGAGAATTCGTTCCGGTGCTGGTTGTAAAAATTTAGTGGCAACTTCTCGACGGGAAACTTTAGCTATTACCTTATTTCGGATATCAATTTGATTAGCTGCATTTAATCTTAACCCAGCAACTCGATAATAAACGATATTAGGAGTTAAGTCTAAAAATGCTGATGCCTCTACAGTTCTGATACCATATTTCAGATATAAATCTACAGCGCGGCGTTCAATAGCTGGTTCGTTAGGACTGTGAATTAAATTGAAAGCATAAGGACCATTAGGTAACGCTCCTTGAATAGTATTAATCGCAGTTTCTAAGCGTTCTGGAAGTAAACCACCTGCACCAAAAGAACTTAAAATTTTCTCTTTTCCGAGGGCAATTACCATTTCTTCGGAAGCAATACCCCCAGCCATTGCTCCGGTCATATAGGCATATTTTACACCATAAGCAGCGAGAAAACTAGGGTCACCAAGTTGTTGTAAACGCAGGGGAGGGAGTGATATTAAAAGTTCTGCTTGTCCAGATAAAGCATTATCAGCAGATGATAAATATCCATCATTAGTAGCACCGATTTTCCCAGCTATTTTAATAATATAACAAGGTTTATCTGATGTTAATAGTTTATCTTTGATGGCACTTTTTTCAAAGCTAACACAATCTAATGAACCTTTCCAAATTTGGTTTTGGTGATTACAACTGAAAAAACCTAGTCCATTATCATGTTTATTTAGTACCGTCTCGATTGTTGTCACGGTAATTATTCCTCAATTTATAAGTAAAGGATGTGAAATCGAGAATTTAGCTCACGCAGAGGCGCAGAGGCGCAGAGAAAGAACATTACATCTCAGTGTAATTTTCAGTCCATTTCTGAACACAGTTCAGTTAAGCATTTTTTCTTCCCTCTGTGTCCTCTGTGCCTCTGTGGTTAGTTAAAAAAGAGTTTTACACTTAACACTAAGTGAATTATTTCTCTTCCTTGAGTAAGTTTTGAGCGCAAGCTAGTTGCAATTGAATAATTTCGCTCATTTGCTGACTAAAATCCTGTCTAGCTGCTAAGAAGTTTGTGTGAGTTTTAGTTAATTTGGCAGTATTGTTACTCAAGTTTTGATACTGAGCTTTTTTTAAATCATTCATGCTAATTTTTTCACCAGATTCTTGATTTATGTTTGGCTTTAAGATTTTTGTTGACTCAAAGAATTTTAGTTTCTTTGACAATTCCAAACCGTTCTCCATGATCGTTTTTATGGTATTTTTTTGTAGCTTTGGTTGGGGTTTGGGGTAAATCTCTGTGGGTGCTATTTTCTCGGATGTCTGTAGAGAATTAATGATTTTATACTCTGGCTGAGTAGAAATTGTTTGCTTTTGGTTATTAGCAAAAATTTGGCGATTTTCTGCATTTAAAATTGCAGCAGTCATGGAACTACCACCTAATGTAACTTTCCTCAGTGCAGCTTTTTTTTGTTGGGTATTTTCTGAGGATAGGTTATATAAAGGAGCTAGATTCAACTTGACTTGATGACTTAATAGTTTTGCTAATGCTTTAATTAGGGAACTATGGTCATCTGTACCGCGTCGGTTTAGGGATACGGTAAGATGTTCTTGATTAGCTAAATTTTTATCTATCCAGCGTGAACAAATACCACCAGCGCCGGCTTCAATAAATATTTTTGCCCCGTCACCATAAACACGATTAACTAAGTAGGGAAAGTCGAGTTGTTGACATAACCCTGTAGCAATATTGTGAGCAATTTCTTGGCTATCAAGTTCAATTGATTGATATTCAGCCGCAGAATAAAACTTAATTCCGGGTATTTTTTGCGCTGGTATAGTGTATAATTTTTCCAATTCTTGAGATTCTGATTGCATTGCTTGACAATGAATTACATGATCAAAAGGAGCAGGAAAGGAATTACAACCCAGGGTTTTAATTACTCGTTCACACGCGGCTGGTTCTCCGGCAATTAATACTTCTTCTGCTGTATTAATCTGTGTCAAATAAACGTGAGTTTCATTTTTTAAACATTCTCTAACTTGCGCTGGACTAGCCATGAGAACGTAGTTAGCCCATAACTTATTTTCTGGAACTATGTCATTTTTTGGTAGTCCCCAATACTCACGGACAGCATTTTTAGGACCAGATAATCTGTCTCCAAATAAAGCTGATGAATTAAATGTGTGACTGACTTCATAAAAATTACTCCATACTCCTTGAGCAACCATCATGCTAGTTTCACCTAAGCTATATCCGAAAATATATTTAGGTTTAATTTGGAAATCCTCGGTAATAATTGTGGAGATTAATCTGGTAAAAAGCACTTCTGCTTCAAACATTGCCAGAGAATCATCTAACAATTTTTTTTCTAGAATTTCTAATTGTCGAGTTGACAATTTACTCAAACTTCTCGGAAATACCAATTTTTCCACATCCGCAGCCCGTTCGTCAAGACTTTTGATAATCACATCATCTAAGACTTTAGGAAATAACCGGAAAAGACTCCGACCAATACCCAGGTAAGTATTAACAGCAGCGGGATAAACAAAGGCAATTTCTCCATCTTTACCCAGGGGTTTGGGTGTGAAATAACTACCTATGGGAGTTTGCCAATCTTTACCATTTGCAAAGGCATTATTTACACCTTTTTTCGCGGAATTAATTTCTTTAATTAATTCTTTTTGGTTGCGTCCAGTTAGGGAAAGTGTATATTTGCTGTCAGAGTTTTGTTGAAATTTAACAAAGGTTTGACTCGCAATATTTTTGAGAGAATCAGCATTTTCAATTGTTACCTGCAAATGATCCAAGGCTGCTAATAAGCTAGATTGATCATCTGCGGCAATGGGTAATAAATGCAAAGGTCTGGATTCTAAATATTTGCTAGTGCGTTCTGGTTGTTGGGTTTCTTCTGATAAGATGATATGGGCAAAAGAACCGTCGCAACCAATACTATTAATCGCAGAAATTCGAGATTTGACTTCTTTTTGCAAAAACCAGGGTCTTGATTCTGTGGCAACATAGAAAGGACTACCTTCCCATACTTGCGGTGTTTTCACACCAGACCAATTAGGAGTTCCGGGAATATATCTGTGATAAATACTCAGTGCAGTTTTAATTAAACTGGCAATTCCAGAGGCAACGAAGGTATGACCAATATTAGATTTAACGCTACCTATAGCGCAGTGTAAACCATCTCCTACTGAGGGATAAGCTTGAAGGATACCATTAATTTCGGCTTCGTCTTCTGCGGGGATACCACTAGCGCAGACTTCTAAGTAATTAACTTTTGTGGGTTCAATGCCGGCTTGTTGAAAAGCTTGTTGACATACTTGAGTAATGGTATGGCTATCTACAGCCATTGAGGAAGATTGACCAATGCTAATACCATCAATTACTGCATAGATACGTTGATTATTTGCTAACGCTGTATCATGACGTTTAAGAACAACTGCACCTGCACCTTCTCCCACATTCCAACCATTAGCTTTTTCGTCAAAACTTAAGGTATTGACTCCTGTATTAATTTTGCCAAATTGACTTCGCAATAAGACATTTTCTACACCCCCTGCTAAGTCAACAGCACCCACAACTACAGCATCTACTTCATGGGTATCTAGGAGCATTTGCGCTAATTCTAAGGCTTTGAAAGCGGCTGTTTCGACGGCGCTAATCGTAAAGGATGGACCAGAGAAATTCCATAAGGAGGAAATCCGACTAGCCATAATATTAGTAACGTGACTGAGATATTCACTAAGTTCAACTTGATTGTGAATACTATCTTGAACTATGCCTTCTAATTGATTGATCTTTTCTGGTGATAAAACAATTTCTGCACCATTTAAACCATCTTTAATTTGCCAAGGTAAATTCCATCTTTGCTGGAGTTGGTGTACAGATAATTCTGTATCTGCGGCAATAATTACCGCTACGTTGCTATTAGGTAAAATTCCCGCATCTTTGAGGGCGTGGTCAGCAACTCTTAATAATAAAAGTTGTTGAGAGTTGATTTTTTCAACTTCATTAGGAGGAATTTTGTACGCTAAAGTATCAACTTCAAAATTATCAATATACGCTCCTTGGGGGACTTTTCCAGCTTCTAACCCATACTCTCGCAGTAAAGTTTCTTGTTCATTAATACCATGCCATCTTGATTCTGGCAGAGGAATAAAATGCTGTTTTCCATCGTAAATGCTGCTCTCAAAGGCATCTAATTCTTGACATTCTCCAAAAAAGGCATCCATGCCCACAATTGCCATTTTTGCAGTCTTATGTTGCTGAATATTCATTTGCTTACTTCCCCTGTTCTAGAATAATATGAGAGTTTGTTCCACCAAAACCAAATGCACTTAAAGCTACTCTTTTAGTTCCTTGACTTGGCCATTTAGTCGGAGTTCTGACAATGTTTTGTGGAGAGATAACATTATTTTCAGAACCTATGGGTTGAGTCACATGAATAGTTGGAGGAATAACGCCATGAGACATACTTAAAATTGTCTTGGTTATACCTACCATGCCGGCAGCAACTAGTAAATGACCAACATTTGTTTTTGTTGAGCCTACTAATGGTGCTGCTTTATATGGACTAAAAAAGCCTTCAATTGAGTTACATTCGGTGGTATCTCCCAATAGAGTACCGGTGGCATGGCACTCTAAATAATCAATAGTTTGGGGGTTAAGTTTAGCTTCTGAATAAGCTCTTTGATATGCCAGAGTTTGCCCTTGAGGATTAGGACTGAGGAGATGTTTTCCTTTACCATCATTAGATAGTCCATTACCACAAATTGTTGCCAGAATCTTGTCACCATCTCTAACAGCATCACTATATCTTTTGAGCATTACCATTCCTGTGCCTTCGGAGGTAATTAACCCGCGTGATAACTTATCTAGTGGACGACTAATGCCATTATCTGGATATCCTTGAATACCGGAAAATAACATTCTCACAAATAATGGATCTGCACAACTAATTGCACCAGCTAACATCAAATCAGTTTTGCCAGATTGCAAATAATGAGATGCTAATTTAATGGCATAAAATGATGATGAACAAGCAGCATCTATACAGAAATGAGTTGCAGATAAAGAAAAGGCTTGGGAAACTATAGCAGCGGGTAAACCAGAAACCATAGCATTGTATGGAGAGACTTTTTTAGAGATTGATAAACCGCCTAAACGAAAGTCTTTTTCCTGTAATAGTTCACTAATTGCAGGTTGAATATTTTGCTGATAAATAGGAGCAAATAGACTATTGGAAGCTTTGGTAGGAAATCCTAAAGTTCCTAAGACTACGCCACATTTTGCAAGTGCAGTTTGATTTCCCAGATAGCCACTTTGAACAATAGCTTGTTTAGCGGCGTATAATGACCATTTAAAGGTATTATCTAAGCTTTCCAGAAATGCCGGAGGTAAGTTATACTCATTAACATCAAATTTAAAGTCGCGGATAAATCCACCCTTTTGAAAGTAGAACTTTTCCGGTTTACCTTTATTTGGATCGTAGAATATAGCGGGATCTATTCCCAAATCCGCTACACTTATAGATGATGTGGAATCCTTTTCTGCTGTGAGATTCTGCCAAAATTCTTCAGGATTATTAGCATCGGGAAATAGGCAAGATAACCCGATAATAGCGATTTTTTCCACTTTTGAAATCCTCATTGGGGGATGAGGGAAAGAGATATTGTTTACTCTGTTCCCTATGTTATTTAGGATTTACGCGATTCCCCAATGTTTATGGATTTATGGACGCAGGAAGATAATTAAGAGAAATGAACCACAAAGGTACGAAGAACACGAAGAAGGAAGAGAAGAAGAAGGAAGAAAGAAGACAATAGAAAATTATATTTCTCTAGGACTTACTCTCTGCGACTCTGCGACTCTGCGTGAAATAAATTCATATTCACCAAAAACAAAAGTCGTATGTTTCTATTGTTTATTTAACATTTTCATTGGCCAAATTACTGCTTTTGCTTCTAGGATTCGTGAATAGATTTTGCCTTGATGATCATGAATAATGAAGTTGACTGTTGCACCTGTATCGGTTTTGGCGATGATTTCACAGGAGACGTAAAAGGGGACGTTAAATGGTACTGCTAAAAATTGTTCACAGTATGTTAATTGTCCGGGTAAACAAACTTCTTTATGGATGTAATTTAACCATAACCATAATGTTTGGGTACTCAAATCAATTATGTAAGGGTTGTGCCAATTGACGGGAAATTGTCCTTGTTCTTTGGCTGTGATTTCTTGCCAACAACATTCGGCTGTGAGTTTTTTGGGACTAATATTTAAAACTTTGGTAATTTTCTGGAATGCTGGTCCATGAAATAGGGATAAGTCACCATTTTGATAAAACTCTCTGGCTGTATCAGTGACTATATTATCTTCTCTGAGATCCATTTCTTGATAAATGGGTGCTTCTGGCATATTTTTTACCAGTCTTATCAAAGAACTAAAGTGATAATGAGTTTTACCTTCGGGGGTTTTGCTCAATATTTTGGTTTGAAATTCAACAAAATCGCCATCAACTTTAGCAACTTCTTTGAGTTCTAGAATATGTTCGTTTGCTAGGGTAGAATTAAAGGTGATTCCTTTGAGAACTTTAAAATCTTGGCAACTCAAATATCTATAACCTGGATAGATTTCTTCACAGCCATTAACCATCCATGATTTAGCACAGGTTGCTGGTAAAACGGGTGAATCTGCAATTGTATGATCGTGCAGAAAGGGGTTTTCTGCTAATATCATTTTTCTGCGAATCCGATAGCTGCGAAGTTCTGAAATTAAAGGAGCAGGTGATAGTTTCATGGGACTGCCAATCACTACTTGAGAATCATTAGTATAGGCAGGATGTAGTTCATTAACTAACATTTGTGTACCAACTTCTACGGGAATAATACTAATTCCTCGTTCTGTAAATGCCTTTTTTAATTGTGGTGTCACCATGCCACTATCCCAACCACCCCAGTTAATTGCGACTACATGACAATTGGGGTTATATTGTTTCATTAAGTGGGCTGATTTACTGAGAATTTCGTTAGCGATCGCATAATCACTTTGACCAATATTACCATAAAATCCAGTCACGGACGAAAACAATACTAAATGTTGTAATTGCTGAGGATTAACACAATTGAGGAGATTTTCTAAACCCTGAACTTTAGCAGTATAAACTTTCTCAAAATCATCTTCTGTCTTTTTTTCAATTAACTTATCGGCTAAGTTACCAGCACCGTGAATAATGCCAGTAATTTGACCAACTTTATCAGAAACTTCTTGTAACTTAGCTTGCAGATTTACAGTATCGGTGACATCAACACTGATATATTCAGCCGTTCCTCCTGTCGCTTCAATAGCTGCTAAAGTCCTCTTAATTTCCCGACTAGAATTAATTTGATTAAATATCTTTTGTACCATCATGGGTGTTGGTTTCTCACCTTGAGAAATCAAATTTTCCATAATGCGCTTTTTCAAAGCAGAATCTTCCAAACAATCACGAACATATTCGGGTTCTGTGATAATTTCCGAACGACCTAAAAGAATAAACTTACAACGTTGTTGTTGAGCTAACTTAATAGTACATTGAGCAGTGATTCCCTTCGCGCCACCACTGACAACAAAAACAGAAGATGGACTAACTTGAACAGTTGCAATCATAACTATGATTTATGAGATTTATTTGATTAATATGTCGGAACTATGGTTTGTGGGATTTGTTTGATGAAAATGTCGGAACTATGATTTGTGGGATCTGTTTGATAAAGATGATTAATTGATTGATAAATAAACAAGTAACTCAATCAAAAAAATCAAAGAAATCAAAAAAATCATAGTTTAGACATTGACTAATCAAACAAATCACAGTTTAGACATTACTCACTCTTTGCCACCAACGTTACTCGTCCTTGATCACCATAACCAACCTCGGCAATATAGCAATTAGAATCGTGCAATTCAGCCACAATATATTGGGCAGATTCATGAGGATCTAAAGTCGGATTGAGGTCAATTGCGCGGAAGAATACCTGTGGCCATTCCCAGCGCAAACTTTTTGTTAAACCAAACAAACCGGCACTAATTGCACTAAAATTACCTTGATGTCCTAAGCCAAATTCACCGTCAAGATGGGCAACTGTGCAAAAACTGGTTCTTCCTGCTAAAGATGCGGCATTATTCAAAGTTGCTTTCAGATGTTTAGCCATTAAAAACACTTGTTTAAGAATTGCCTTTTCTGCTTCTGGATAGGAAATATGTCCAGGTTTTTCCGGTGTAAATTGAGGATGTAGGTGAACAAATGCCCCAATCGCTCCGTGTTTAGTAGTCACACTTTGCAATAATAATTGCAGATGTTGTTCACTCATATTTGCCAATGTGACGCGGGTAACACCTGCTGGTAATGGCAATTGTTCGGGAACTAAGGATTGGGGGAAACTCAAAACTACTACTTTCCAACCTTGTTCTATCAGTGCGTGGACTACTTTGCTAGTAGTTAAAGAACCATCATCAGTAATTAAACCAATGTGTCCTTCGGGTAACTGCGCTTCTAAAAAATCTGGTCTGGGTAAGGTTTTAAGTTGAGCGGGACGACGGGGAAGATTAGGGTCTACGATGGGGGGTGGGGTGAGAGAATCCAGGAGAGGGCGCAGTCCCTGCGCCCCTACGCTGGTGGTTGTTACCGGGTTAACATCAATGTGCGGCTTTTTTTTTTCACCTCCCACCAGTGATTGGAGGTAGTTAACGATTTGCCCGATTGTCCGGAGGTCGCCTAATTCTTCTATATTGGGTTTGGGTAAGTCAGGATACGCTTCCTGCATTGCTCCGAGTATTTCTACCCGTTTGATGGAATCTATCCCTAAGTCGGCTTCCATGTCCATGTCCAGTTCTAGCATTTCGACTGGATAACCTGTTTTTTCACTGGTGATGTTTAACAGGGTTTGTCCTAAATCTGCGTATTCGTTGCTGGGGACTGGGGACTGGGGAATGGAAACTGGTTCTGGTATTACTTCTTCTGTAACCTGTTTTGCTTCTACTTCCTCTATTACCTCTAAACTGTCACCTGTCACCTTTAACCTGTCACCTGTTCCCTGTCCTTGCAGATATTCGACAACTTGACCAATGGTACGTTTTTCTGCCAGTTCTTCCAGGTTGGGTTTAGGCAAGTTGGGATATAATTCCTGCAATCCTCCCAGAATTTCTACTCGTTTAATGGAGTCAATTCCTAAGTCCGCTTCCATATCCATATCGAGTTCTAGCATTTCAATAGGATAACCAGTTTTCTCGCTGGTAATGCTTAAGAGGTTGTTAGCTAGATCATCCAGATTTAAGTTGCTGGTTACAGGTGTGGGTTCTGGGATAAATGCAACTGGGGACTGGGGAATAATAATTGGTTCAGGTTCAATGACCGGTGCTGCAATTACAGGTTCTGCAATTTGAACTTTTGGCTCAATTACTGGTAATGGTTGAGGGGGAATAATGGTGGCTGTGGGAGGGACAGGTGCTATTTCTTGGGTGTCAGAAATAAGTTGAGAATATTCTTCTTGAATGAGTTGGAAAAAGTGTTTGGTATATTCTATCTGTTCCCGCAGATATTGTTCATGAATACGGAGGGTTTCACCTTGTTGGGAATGAAACTGAATCATACTCCGCTCTAAGCTTTCCATGATTACTTGCTTAATTTGAGCGGCTTCGGCGGAGGATTTAGCATTAGCAAATAAGGTGTTTTGCTGCTGCATTAGTTGGAAGAAGGTTTTGGCGTATTCTATTTGATGGTTGAGATAGGTGCTGTGAACTTCTAAATTCTCGCTTTGGTTGTGCTGGAACTGGCTCAGAAGTTGTTCTAAGCTGGTGAGAATTTGTTGGCAATTTATAAGTTTATCTGGTGTTTGCATCTTCTCGCTGGATTGGGGCGCGAACAGTTCTGGACTGGATTGTTTTTGAATGGTTGCAGTGGTAGTCATCTGATGCTGTAGCTGGAACTGGGTTTCAATGAGGGGTTGTTTTTTGTGTCCGTTACCGTTACCGTTATGTTCGTTGGTTGGAGCAATTTTGGTAATTACAGGGGTTTCTATTTCGGAAATATTGGGTGTGATTTCGGAAATATTGGGCGCGGGACCCGCGCCCCTACTGATTTTGTGTCCGTCCTGTAAGGCTTCTTTGAAGGCGTTTTTGGTTTTGTCGGAAATGTAGTTGATGCCAGTTAATTTGACGCTGAGGGTCTTTTTGGTGGCAATGGGGGGAAGTATGGCAGGGAGTTTGTAGGGGTCAAGATTGCCCAAATTCATGCCAATGACGCGCAATTGGACGGCTGCTTCTCGGAGGGAGCGATCGCTGTTTTTGGAGGCACTGGGATTAAGAGATATGGTAAGATGGGGGCGATCGCCTAACGTATCTTTTACCAAGTTACTTAAAACCCGTTTAGGTCCAAATTCTACAAAGCAATAACCACCAGCCCCATAGATATTTTCAATCTCTTGTTTAAACAACACAGAACTAGCCAAATGGCTTTCTAAGTTCTTTTGAATCGCCGCTGCATTTTGCGGATAATGTTTACCAGTGACATTACTAAAAACCGGAATTTGCGGACTTTGGAAAGTTACCGACTTAGTCGCAATAGCAAAAGACTTTTGTGCGAAAGCAATCAACGGAGTATGGAAAGCCGCAGACACAGGCAATAAAACCGCACTGTATCCTAATTTTTGGCAAGCAGCTTGGATTTTCTCAATTTCCAGCTTTGGACCTGCTAAAACAATTTGGGTAGGAGAATTAAAATTAGCAATACTTACTTTCGGAAACTGCTTCAGCAGCGGTTCAATCTTGCTGATATCTTCCTTCACCGCTAACATACTACCAGCATCATGATCTGGGTCTTTGGGTGCAGCCATAGCCTGTCCTCTAGCCTTCACTAAGAACAAATAATCAGCCTCACTCAACACTCCAGCCGCCCACAAAGCCGTTAATTCCCCAAAACTATGTCCAGCGGTGAAATCTGCCTTAAAACCAGCCTGTTGCAAAATTCCATACAAACCAGCACTAAACACCCCAATTGCCGGCTGGGCATATTCCGTTCTTTGCAAAGTCGCAACTTGGGCTTTTTTCTCAACTTCATCAAAAGTAGAACGAGGGAAAACCACCTCAGAAACCGGTTGCAAATTACCCTGCTTGAACAGATGATCCATCTTCCCATACAACTGTCGCAAGCTAGGGAAATTCATCACCGCTTCTCGTCCCATTTCCAAGTATTGAGAACCTTGTCCAGAGAATAAAGCGACAACCTTTCCAGCCAAATCCATACCAGCAGAACGGTAATAAATACCTTGAGGATGTTCCCAAGAAATTGCATCAGGCTTACTTTTTAATAAACCAATACCAACTTCTAGCAACTTACAAGCCTCTTGTAAATTCTCAGATACAAACCCAATTCTGAGTGCAGTTTTGGGAATAGCTAAAGATTGACAATCTAACAATAATTGAGAATAATATCTTTCCCCATCATTAGCTTGCAAATTATTTAAAGTCGCTTCTAACTTGCTAATTAATTCCGCGTGAGTAGCACCAAACAACAGCACCTCACCCGCAGCACCATGTAAACGATAAGAAATTTGTTGTTCCGGTTCGTATTCTTCTAAAACAACATGGTAATTTGTACCACCAAAACCAAAGGCACTCACACCCGCACGTCGAGGAGTTTCACCTTCTGCCTTAATCCAAGGTCTAGTTTGAGTATTCAGATAAAAGGAAGAATTTTCAATATCTAATTTAGGATTTGGTTCAGTAATATTGATCGTTGCTGGTAATACTTTATGATGCAATGCTAGGGCAGTTTTAATTAAACTAGCAGTACCAGCAGCGGCTTTTGTATGCCCAATTTGCGACTTCACACTCCCCAAAGCAATATGTTGTTTTTGGGTGTCATATTTACCAAAGAAATCCTGTAAAGAACTAAATTCTATCGGATCTCCAGCCATTGTTCCTGTACCATGTGCCTCCATTAAACCCACAGTAGCCGGAGAAAAACCAGCATCATCATAAGCCCGTTCTAAAGCTTTAACTTGTCCTTCTTTTCTAGGGGCATAAATACTCTTGTAACGACCATCGCTAGAAGTACCAATTCCCTTAATCACTGCATAGACTTTATCCCCATCTTTTTGGGCATCTTCTAGGCGTTTGAGGAGAATCATCCCAATACCTTCACCTAACATCATGCCATCGGATTTAGCATCAAATGGTTTCACGTTATCGCTAGGAGTAACCGCCGGAGTTTTGCTGAAGGAAATGTAAGCCATGATCGTGTTATCGGTGTCTACCCCACCGGTTAACATCATATTGCTACGATGTTCAACTAATTCACTAATGGCCATTTTTAATGCCCCAAAGGAACTAGCACAGGCAGCATCAACTACACAGTTTGTACCACCAAAATTGAGACGGTTAGCAATTCTGCCAGCAACCACATTTGCTAACATTCCAGGGAAAGCATTTTCATCCCATTTCACATAAGCAGATTTGATTTTATCAACGATTTTTTTAGTATCTTCGTCAGATAAACCACTGCTTTTCAGCACTTTCTCCCAAATCGGATATTCTAATCTGGCAGCTAATGGCATTCCCAATTGTTTGCCCATAGCCACACCCAAAATCACGCCAATATTTTCGCGGCTAAATTCACGGGAGTCGCCATAACCAGCATCTTCCATTGTTTCTTTAGCAACTACCAAACTTAATAGTTGCGAAACATCTGTAACTTCTAAAATACTGGGGGGAATCCCAAATTCCATCGGATTAAAATCAACTTCAGGAATAAAACCACCACGTTTACAATAAGTTTTATCTTCTGCTGTTCTCGGATTAGGATCATAGTAATCTTCTACACTCCAATGGCTAGAAGGAACATCCGTAATACAGTCAATTTTATTAACAATATTTTGCCAGTAATCCCTTAATGTTCTCGACTGAGGCATTAAAGAAGCCATGCCAATAATAGCTATAGGAGTTGTGTGCAGTTTTCTATTAATTTCATTCGTTGACATGGAATTTATCGAATTTTCTAAGTTTCCTGAATTCATTTTTCCTTCCTCTATAAACTTCAGCACAGCCTGTTCAAAACTATTAATTTGGGCTTCTAATTCCGTCAAAGAACTTTTTATTGTGTCTATCTTTTGAGGGGGGCAAGACATAGGACATAGACTAATTTTGAGTACCGTGAATTGTGCAGCAGACTATTAACAGATAGTTATCCAATCTGCATTCGTTCGCGCCGCAGGTAAGTTTAAATGCTTGACTTGACAAAATTTTGAGTATTTTTTGGATATTTTTCCACAATTTTAGAACCTTGTATTCGTGAATAAATACTAAAAAATACTCAACTTGTGAAAATGAGATCCAGTCAGCAAATTGTAAAGTCTGTAGGGGCGCAGGGACTGTGCCCTCGATTATATTGCACCAAGCGTGATTACCGCTATAAAAAGTGTCAATTACATTGTGTTAATAACTGGCAAAAGGACATACTTAAACTGAAGTGGTTTTATCTCGTATTCATTCAATGTTTTACCTATTGGATAACAACGTTGTGTATGTTGATATAGAAATTGCCAATTTTGAAAGTCCAGGATAACCTATTTTAGATGATTAGACTGATCAAAGCTGCCAAAATCGTTACAAAAATAATAAACACTCTGTGGAGAATTTTGTGAATAGTGAAAAAATACTTAAACAGGTTTTCAATCATCTAGCAGTTGCTAACTTAGTGAGATCCAAAACCCCGGTTTATTAAGGGATAGGTTTTGTTTCTTTAGGCAATCCTACTGTAAAAAACTGCATGGATTTTAGTATTTTTTCCGTTAATGGAAATCAAATCAACAATTTATCTTTCATCTATAAATGTTGAATTAATAAAAAGACTAGCACAATTTATAAAAACGAAATAGTTCATTTTTGCTAATTTTTGGGAGAAAATATTTGTCAAATTAC
>NZ_JADEWA010000552.1:0-3185 GCF_015207865.1 Dolichospermum sp. LEGE 00246 | reverse complement strand
AATTAACATGATCTAAAACTGTGAATTTTCCCTTGTCCTGGGTTGGATAGGATTTAACTAAATTTTCGATTTCTAAAAATCCATTACGGGGCAAAGTTTCTGTAGTAGTATTATGTGGTAAAGTTGTATATTCCATGATTAATTACCTATTTTTTAAGAGAGAAAAAACTGAGAGGGAGAATTAGCACGAATATCAAAACTATGAAGATATCCTACAGGATCACTAGGATCAAATCCTTTTTTATCTATAAATGCTTCAGGAGGTTCAACTTTATAATCATCCTTGGGACATTCAATTCCCATTTCTGTGGCTATCTCTCGATATAAATCGGTTCTCCAACCTTTTGCGGCTACTTCTTCAGCATTTTTAGGAATTTCTTTGATTTGTCCCCACCGTGCTGCTTGAGTCATTAACCAAAGACTTCGAGAACGCCATAAAAATGTAGAATGTTCCCCTTTTTCGAGGGGAATACTGTTAGGAAGATCATAAAAAATTGTGGTATCATCTGCTTTAATAGTGCGGTCTTTGCCATCAAAACCACCATAATTATAATTGCCAATAATTCCCGGTCCAGTAAACTTAGTAATAGGCACACCTGGCGTTTTAGGTTTTGCCCCAGTGAAAGAACGTTCTGTCAGTAATTCGGCTATTTCTTGACGATTTTCGGGTTTACTACAATATTGACAAGCTTCAATCATTGCCTTTACCAAAGAACGGTAGGTTTTAGGATAATTAACAATAAAAGATTCCATTACACCCAGGAGTCTATCTGGATGTCCGTGCCAAATTTCCTTACCTTGAGCAAAGGTAAAACCGATACCTTCATTACCTGTAATTGCTCTAGTATTCCAAGGTTCGGCGACCATGTAAGCTTGCATTGCCCCAATTCTCATGTTTGTTACCATTTGCGGTGGTGGAACAATTATGACCCGAAATTCTTTAAGAGGATCAACACCCGCAGCAGCAGAAAGATAGCGAGCAAAGTATTCATAAATGGCAGAACTGAGGACTACAGCCCAGATTTTCTTTTCTGGGGGTTGTTTGTCAAAATAGCCGCGAAAGTCCTTCCCAAAGGCTTCTAAAGCCCCATCACCGTATTTTTGTTGATATTCATACCAGGGACGAATGCCATAGTCCCACATATCCCTATTCATGGTCATGGCGTTACCATGTCGGTGGATGGTCATTGCCGCACACAAGGGGGCATGACGCGCCCCTTCTGCACCTATTCTAGCGTTGGTAACAGCACCGGAGACGACGGGGGAAGCGTCGAGACGACCGAAAATTAAGCCGTCGCGGGAGGTAGCCCAACTGGCTTCGCGGTTGAGTGTAACATTTAAGCCATATTTGCGGAAAAATCCTTTTTTCCAAGCGATCGCAAATGGCGCACAATCATTAACAGGAACATAACCAACAGTAATGTCCGGTTTTTCTAAATCTTGGGATTTGACTACTGGTATCACCGCTAAAGCTTCTTCTGTTAGTCCCTTCGCAGATTTATCTCCCGAAACAGCACAGGATGATAATATTATTCCCGCAGTTGTCGCCCCTATTCCTGCAATAAAATCTCTGCGAGTTAAATGATTTTCAGTCATAATTTATCATTTGGGATTTTATGAAAGTACAAATTCATCTGCGTTTATCCGCGTTCATCATCTTCTATCAGCGTTTAAATCATTAATTTCCTGGACGGTGAGTAACTAACTCTTGAAGTTTGCCCACACCGTAATCTAAAACCAACCCAGTTAAGCCAATTATAAACACTGCTAAAAATACAGAACTCAGATTTAAACGACTCCATTCATCCCAAACAAAAAAGCCAATTCCTATGCCACCTGTCAACATTTCTACAGCCACAATTACCAACCAAGCAATACCTAAACTAATTCGCAAACCTGTAAAAATATAAGGCAAACTGGCAGGTAAAATAATTTTAGTAATCTGTCGCCAACGGGGCATTTCTAAAACTTGTGCTACATCTAAATAGTCTTTTGGTACACTAGAAACTCCTAATGCTGTATTAATAATAGTTGGCCAGAGGGAAGTAATGAAAATCACAAAAATAGCGGAAGGATCTGCTAAATTAAACAGAGATAAAGAAATTGGCAACCAGGCTAAGGGTGATACAGGTTTGAAAATCTGAATAATGGGATTAAAAGCCAGCATTGCGGGTCTCGAAATTCCAATCAAAAAACCCAAGGGAATTGCTACTAATGCCCCTAAACCAAATCCTAATATTACCCGCCGTAAACTGGCTAATAATAACCAACCAATTCCTAAATCACCTGGACCTCTCTCATAGAATGGATGTAAGATATAGTCCCAATTAGCAATTAAAGCTTCCGGTGGTGTGGGCATTAATTCATGGTTAGCTAGTGCTACTACCCACCACAATAAAATAATTCCTAAACAGCCCAGTGCGGGAAATATGAAAGTATCTTGAAAAATTACTGGTTTGGTTTTTCTCCAAATAGCTTTTCCAGCAACTGCAACAATGGCAGCTAAATTTAGTTGCAATATCATTTATTTCACCTCAGCAGAGTTAAGCTTGGTTATGGAAACATTAACTAGTACCAACCTTGGACACTGATAAGATCAGAAATAATTAAAATTCTGTCTTTTCAGTCTCCTCTCAATGCCTACGAAGTTAGCTGACGGGCTAAGGTTGAGAGATACCTTTTTTTGCTTGATTTTAGATTTGATTTGAGTTTTAAATCTTAAATTCCTGAATTAGTCAAGACAAAAATACGCCCCACAATTTGGTTCCTCCGTTCCAGCACTATTACATTAAATGTACTGGATTAAGCTGACTTACTCAATTCTGAATCATGATAGAACATTAACATTTATATTCAGTAATAACATCAGTATTCGTCATGAATAATAGTTTCCGGCGATTATAAATCGCTACTACACAGGCTAAGTCTACCTGCGTGAACTAGTGAAAAATCAAGGGTTTGAAATCCATGTATCCCTTAGAGGATGTTTTAAAAGTGGTATCCCGTAATTTTCATCATATTGTTACTCCCCTTAAGTAGGTTAGCGTTGAAAATTGTCGTCATAGCAAGGCAAGAGGCAAGAGTAAAGAAGTTTTCAGGGATTTTACGTTTCTTTACACAGTTTGGTTTTATTGAAACAAGAAAATCCAGTTCCCTCCCCTTGTAAAGGAGGGGAGGGTTAGGGA
>NZ_JADEWA010000551.1:0-3192 GCF_015207865.1 Dolichospermum sp. LEGE 00246 | reverse complement strand
TTATAAAATTACCACAGCGATTATTTTGAAAATCTATTTGTAACAAGCTTTTAAAATATTAGCGGCTAATGCCGTTATAGATGTAAATTCATTCATTTCTTTTCAACATCAAAAAATAAAAACCATTAGTAAATAACTCATAATCACAATGAAAATTAATTACAATCATCGTCATTTTATCACTAAAAGTGATAATCAAATTACCGTTACCGAAGATAAGTTAAACATTTTCTACACAGATAATACAGTTTATCAATCCTGGCAACCTTTACAGACGATTAAACCTTACAATGCCCTGAAGCAAATGGTTATTGATATTGAAACTTCAGGGCTGATTCCTAGTAAAGATAGAATTTTCGCTATTGGTTGTATGAATGAATTGGGCGAATATTTTGTATTTATGGATGAAAATGAATCAAAATTACTCTGCCAATTTATTACCTATTTTCAGTCTATATCTCCTGATCTAGTTCTCACATACAACGGTACAGATTTTGATTTTCCATTTATCATTACTAGATGCCTAATCAATAACATATCTCATCCTTTTACTATTTCTCAGCATTCGAGAATTATCAAGACAGCACAGGTATTTGGTAAACCTATGAATATTTCCGAAATATTCATCAGCAACAGCCAACATATTGATGTTTATATTTGTGTCCTGAGATGGGATTTTGTCAATAAAGCATTATATCAACATTCCCTAAAAAGTGCAGTCATAGAAATGGGATTGCGAGAATCTGCTAGGTTGGTTTTAACTCCCCAAGAAATTCAACATTGTTGGGGTGAAGGTGCAGGTTCTCAAGAATGGGAAAAAATCAGAAAATACCTAATTTATGACTTGGAAGATACGAAATTAATTGCTGATAAATTAGTTCCTTCCTATTACTATGAATCGCTGATAGTACCAGGTATGAATTTACAACAACTTTCGCTCACTGGTAATGGTACTAAATGGCAGCGCGTTTTAGAAAGACAATATCCAGGTTACAAACCAACTGCTGATCCGAAGTTGAAATTTGAGGGAGGACTGGTAATTTCTGTACCAGGTTTACACAAACACATTGCCAAAATTGATGTTTCCAGTCTGTATCCCAGCATTATGCTTAAATATGGGATTTGCTCCCGCAAGGATACGCAACGAGTGGGGTTAAGTATTCTCGATTATCTCACCAGGGAACGACTCAGACTCAAGGAATTAGGAAAAGCTGGAGATTTAGCTGCTAAACAAGCTGAAGCTGCTCTCAAAGTGTTAATCAACTCGTTGTTTGGCTTTTATGGGACTTCTGGTGTTGGTTTTAACGATATGGAAGCTGCTGCACTGGTTACAGCTTATGGGAGACGGATTCTGCGATTCATGATTGATGTGATTGAAAAAGCGGGAGGTATCCAGGTTGAAAGTGATACTGATGGTGTGTTCTTCTCCCACTCTGAACCTCTGCTGATATTTGAAAAGCTGCAAAATGCTTTACCTATTGGTATCAAAATAGAGTTGGAAGTCCTTGCTCAAGCGATGTTTGTTCCCTCTAGAGGAGCTAAGAATTATATTCTCTGGCATGAAGATGGTAAAATTACTACTAAGGGTTCATGGCGGAAACGCGATCGTTCTCGTCTAGAAAAGGAGTTTCCTTTGAACTACTTGACACAATATCTTCTGTCAAAGGCTAAGGCAGAACAATATTACCAGGAATTAACAAAGGTTATTCGTTCTGGTGATTTTCCTGTGGAACAGTTACAGGTTACTCGGAAAATTAAGAAGGGTGAAAAGGCTCTTTTGGTTCTGGGTAATACTGGGGATGTTGTGACGTTTTATCAAGGAATTAGGGGATTAACTAATTCTGAAGCCTATTCCAGTGGGTATTATTTGGAGTTGATGGCTAAAAAACGAGATGAGTTACTTTCGGTTGTTGAGCCTCAAGGTGATGTGGGGAAGCAGTTGAGTCTGTTTTGAGTAAGAGATTATACTAATGATGAGAGCGATCGTCTATGGTAATGGAGTGGGCGATCGCCTTATATTTTTATTTTGCAGCCAACCAATTCTGCTGTCCTAATCGCTGCCAAGCTTTACGTATATGTTGTGGTTTAAAGATGGTGCGTTTGCGATCGCTCCAGGAATAAACTAACTCTATGGTCTGTTCACTATCTTGGACTGGGTTGGTTTCTTGAGTCCCTACCCAATGAACTGTAGCCAATAATTCCATGCCATAAGGGGTTTCAAAGCCATTTATGAGGTTGCTAACTCGTTCTAACCGTTCCTGTGCTGATGGGTCATTGGCTAAAAAGGACTGTGCAGCTTCTCTACCTGCGGGTAAAACGTAAATCTCCGCGCTTTCTGCCTTGGCTGTTCCATCCCCATAACCGCGAATGTAATGCCCTTCTATGTGTTTTAAAACATGATTTAGGTTATGGGCATAAGGTCCATATTTGTGTTTTACATACTCAAGGCGTAGGGGTTCACCTGCTACTTGTAAAAAATAGGCGAGTTTTTGAATTTCTAGTTTGGTTAATTCATAACCAGGAATACCGTACAATTCCAGTAAGCGAATAAACAAGGCACGGGCGCGAGTCATATTTGGCTTTTTGCTGGCTACGGGCATTGTTTCCACAGCAGGTGCGCCACTGGGTTCAAAAATAATGACTTGGACATCTGGAAGTGCAGCAAAAGCTGATTCTATTAAGGGTTTAACCTCACTCCAGTCTAAGCCACCGTTACCGCACCCCAATGGAGGTATAGCAATGGAAGTAATGTTTAATTGCTGTACTTGGGCGACTAATGCTACCAGTCCAGTTTTGATATCTTCTAATTTAGATTTGCCCTTCCAGTGGCGTTTGGTGGGGAAGTTAATAATGTACAGGGGGTTAAATAAGTTACCTGTAGCGACGGTAAACATCTGCCCCGGTTGCACCTGTCCAGCACGACAGGCTTTTTCGTATTGGCGGAAATTTTCTGGATAGGCTTGTTTAAATTGCAAAGCAATGCCTTTGCCCATGACACCGACACAATTCACTGTGTTTACTAGGGCTTGTGCTGGTTCTGTTAATAAGTTGCCTTGCTTAATTTCAATCATTGTTTTTAAGGGATTAAATAATTTTCATCGCTGTTTATACTGTTATATTCTCTGTGGTAGTTGCTGGTTGATAATCAATTATTATCAATTAGTGTTATCTATCACTGGATAAACTAGAAAC
>NZ_JADEWA010000550.1:0-3206 GCF_015207865.1 Dolichospermum sp. LEGE 00246 | reverse complement strand
AGCGTCAGACGTGTATAAGAGACAGAAATATTGGTAATCCTAAAAATGATTTAACTAAATATCTCAAATCACCCAAATACGAAAACCAGATTGAATTTATTGAAGAATTTCACGCAGATTTCAAAAAGATTGTAGAGGCGTTTTCAGGACAAAATAAAGTATATGTTTTTATAGATGATCTTGACCGTTGTGAAATTACCAAATCTGCTGAACTAATGCAAGCTATCAATATGATGATAGCAAATGATCCACAATTAATTTTCATTTTGGGTATGGATGTGGATAAAGTAGCTGCGGGTATTGCAGTGAAGTATAAAGAAATAATTCCCTATCTAGGATTTGATGCTAACTCTAGAAATAATCGTAGTTTATCCATAAGAGCCATAGAATACGGCTATAATTTTTTTGAGAAATTTGTTCAGATTCGTTTCCAAATCCCCCAACCAACTACATCAGATTTTGCACGATTTTTGAACAAAATTTCTCCTCGTAAAACCCCACCACAACCAAAAATTGTAAATAACACAGAACAAATAGAAGCACCTGGAGAAGAAATAGCTGCTACAGGAACTCTACCTTCAACTTCAGAAGAACAGCGTGATCGTATTGAAAATATCAGAATAACAACTGGTGAAGATTCAGAAGTAGTTCGCAATATTGCCTTAATGGTTGCTCCTGCTTTAGATTATAATCCCCGACGGTGGAAGCAGTTTATTAATGTATTTAGGCTAAAAGCCTACATTGGAGCTTCTACAAATTTAATTACTGCTCATGTTTCGGAAAACAATTCCAGGAGATATTTAACTTTAGAACAGTTGGGGAAATTTACAGCTATCAGTATCAGATGGCCACGACTGATTATGGATTTGAATACAGACCGTCAGCTACTTAAACATTTGCAAAAAGGCGCACTTGAACACTCTGCTGATTTTAGTGAATACAACGAAACTACAAAATATTGGGGAAGCAAGCCAAAACTGGTTGAATTGCTTCGCTATGCAGCAGTTGGTTCTATAGAAAAATATAGCTTTGCTAATGTAGATGTAGAGACACTGCTACAGGTTTCACCAACAGATGACCTCAGTTCAGAAAGAGACATAGACTACACGAAACTGCGTGACCTACTCAAAGCAGGTAACTGGAAGGAAGCAGATAAAGAAACTTATGAAGTAATGATTAAAGCTGTAGGTAAAAAGTCTGGTGAATGGTTTACAGATAATGAATTATTAAATTTCCCATGCCAAGACCTCCGCACAATTGATCAATTGTGGGTAAAATACAGTGAAGGGCGATTTGGCTTCAGTGTCCAAAAGGAGATATACTTGAGCGTGGGTGGTAAGGCTGATGGCGAGTATCATAGAGATGCCTGGGAAAAATTTGGTAATAAAGTAGGATGGAGAGAGAATGAAGGATGGATTGATTACTCCCAAGTCAAATTTTCTACCTCTGCTGTTGATGGACACTTACCTTTTTTGTTTGAATTGTGGTGGTGGGGGGAGTATGGGGGAGTGTTGGCTTGGCAGGTTGTGTGTGAGGGTGTGTGGGTATCTTCTCTCGCATCGAGACTTGTAAACTGTAACATCTAAGGCTTTCAGAATATTGTAAATATTTATTACAGCCCCCTTTCCCACGCTAGAATCAACATTTGCGATTTTCGTTACCTGGCACGGCAGAGAAAAAGCTATTTGCGTGGATGAATTTTTCTGCTACCTCCTGTACGTCCGTACTTTCCGTTACCTTTTGCTTATCCCAAGGTAAACTCATCTGTCCTGGTGACTTCTTTCCCTTACTGCTTTTCTTCATAGACGGTAAAAACCGACTTCCCCAATAGTTTCTTTTTTCTGGTTTGGCCTTTGGTTTATACTTCTTGCAAAACCGCCGATATTTAGCTGCACATTCTTCCAAAGTTCTCCCCAGTTGCAAAAACGCCGGATGCCATTGAGTGATACCATCATTACTCAAACGGTCATGAGTTCCGTAATTACTAAAGTCATAAAAAAACCCTTGCTGTATTCCTGCTGCTTTGGGGTTAGCATGGATATATCGCAAAGTATTTAAAGCCCGACGATAATCAGTATTTTCAAAACCTGTACTGTGATATCGCTTTTCCCAAAAATGCCCTGTACGGTTCATCATGCGATTAAAACACATAGCAGTGTACCAGTTTAGCCAGTGCATAACTTTTGGTAATTCTTCTGGCTGTTTTGGTTCTAGGAGATAATGAACATGATTACTCATAATGCACAGTGCATAGAGTTTAAAACCATACTTTTGTTGTGCTTTTTTAATCGCAAACAGAAACACTTCCCGACATTCTAACCGTGTAAGTCGAAATTCGCGGTTATTGCAACGGGTAGTAATGTGATAACAGAAACCTAGTTGTAAATTGCGTTTTGGACGAGACATAGAGAGATTTTAGGTAATGTGGAAATTTATTTAAAATAGCTTGTTTCAGCGTTTGATGAATGATTTTATTTATCGTAAACAGACAAGTATGGTAGGGGTAAAGCAAAAGCTCATTGTTGTCAACTTAACGTAAAACCCATAGCCCGCCTGGGAATGAATTCCCAGTCTAATAGCAAAAGTCATCTGAAGATGACTAAAAATCCCCAGTTTACTTTAGTAAACTTTACTCATTAGCCCGGAAATTCATTTCTGGGTGGGTGTGGAAGCCAACAAATAAGCCATCTGTAGCCTAAGTTGACACCTATGATCACTGCTAAACCCCTACGAAGGATGTAGTTTTTTGCTGTCATTATCCTGATGAACAAAATCGTCCTCAAGCGGTTATAAAATCTCAAATATTTGGTGGATGTTCACCCATTTTTACCCACATTTTCCGTACACGAGTTAATTGTGGACGGTTCATTTTTAAAACAGAAATAGTGCCTCTCCCCACAGGTGTAAGTCCTACAATTTCTGTAGCAATTGATTATCAGCATTTTTCATTAATAAATTATCTAATTGAGTGTGAGTTTTGGGAGATAATACACTTTCTACCAAAGCTTGTAATTCATCTAAACTTAACCCAATTAATAATTCAGTATCTGCTGATAAGTTGGTTAGTTGTTGGTAAGTTTCCAGATTTAACAATACACCAACTGTTTCTCCCTGGGTATTAGTTATATACTGCACTGATTCAGACATGGTTTGGATTTCGTATGACTAGTTGTATTGTAACTTTTTATAAAAATAAAGGTTTATAA
>NZ_JADEWA010000549.1:0-3207 GCF_015207865.1 Dolichospermum sp. LEGE 00246 | reverse complement strand
CCGCGAAACTTGCTGTTTAACAGCTAAACGCCCAGAAGATGAGCCAGTGCGGTCTTGGGGTTTCCCCAAGTAGAGCAACTGGCGGTATCAGCACGCACTTTTGTGCAAACGTACTGAGTCTGGGAACTTGTGCAAACAAGATATTAAGATTGTGAAATCTTAAGAATCCCCGTGTCTTTAGACCGTGTCTTTAGACCGGGGAGTGTCAAGGAATGAATTAATACTGTCACTTCCACAAACATCCTCTAAAAGGTAGAGAATCTCAAAATCTAAACAGTTCCACCCATACCTTCGATAAATGTATCAATAAATAACTGGATTTTTTCGGAAACGCGCTCAATAATTTTTTCCGTTCTAAAATTTTGGGCTTAAAATTTAGTGAACTGACTATTTCTTGTTCTCTTGGTAAACGGTTAGCAAAGGCATAGTTATTGATGATTTTTAATAACTCTTCATGTTCAATATTTTCGGTGGTACAAAGTTCGGTAAAGGCTTTTGCTTTTTCGGTTATCCAGTATTCTTCAAAGGCATTCATCACATTTTCATCGGGCTGGAGTTGCGACAAATTATTATTAATGAATACTTCAATTAAGGCGCGTTTATTGCGTAATTGTAATTCACCTGCCATCAGATCGAGAATTTCTTTTTGGAGTTTTTGAGTTGCGACTGGATCTGTTTTGTTCATGGTTCTCAACAAATTGAGAATATACGCCACATTAATCTCATCTCGATGAATTAAACTCAGTTCAAAGTCCACATCATCAAGAATTAAAGTTATTTCGCTGGTGCGTTCTCTTTTTACTTTTTCATGGATATCGAGATATTTACTTTTATAGTCTTCAAAGTTTTGCGCTGCCAGACTTAGATCGGTTTCTTCAAAGTCAGCGAAGGTAGTCAGAACATTTTTAAGGCGGAGTAGTTCCCGAAATTTAGTAACGAAGGTTAATTGGGCTTCTTTATCTGGTAAGGTATCTACACTTTTGATCGTCGGAGTTATGGCTAATAGCTCGCTGGCGGCTTGGTTGAACTGGGTTACATAGTCCTCATAAGGCTGGACTATTACTGTGTCTTGAGCATCCTTATTTGAGAATAGGGCGATCGCTTCATCAGTGGCTTTTTTAAGATTCCGAAAACAGACAATATTGCCCTGAGATTTTTTATCGTTGAGAATCCGATTAGTGCGGGAAAAGGCTTGAATCAGTCCGTGAAACTGGAGATTTTTATCAACATATAGGGTATTCAAACTAGGACTATCAAACCCTGTTAGAAACATATTCACCACCAGCAGAATGTCAATTTCACCCTTTTTGACACGCTGGGAAATATCCTGAGAGTAGTTATAAAAAGCCTGGCTATCGTTGGTGCTGTATTTGGTGTTGAATAGGGTGTTGTAATCGGCAATAAATTGATCCAGTTTGTCGCGGTTACTTTGGTTAATATTGCCATGACTGGGGATTTCTAGGGATTCTTCCTCAATTAAGCCGTTTGCTTGGGAGCTTTCTTCGTTAGTCGCATAGCTGAAAATAGTAACGATTTTTAAAGGCTTAGTTGCTTGTGATTGTTTCTGTTTGAATAGGTCATAATATTTAATCAGGGTTTCAATATTACTCACACAAAACATGGCTGTAAAGTCAGGGGCTTTAGTTTTTTGGGCGTGATGAGTGAGGATATAGTCAGTGATTTTTGCAAGTCGAATTGGGCTTTCTAGTGCTTCCTTGGTGTCCGTTTCTTCTATGGCAATATCGAGATTGGTGGCAATTTTTTTCTGGCGGTTTTTCGGCTGGACTTCTTCTTGTTTAGTTTTACCCACATATTCCACCGCAAAGCGGAGGACATTCTCATCCTTGATGGCATCAATAATTACATATTTATGCAAACATTCATCAAATAATGATGCGGTTGTTTGTTGATGTTCTCTAGTTCCAAAGGCGTTTTCCGTAAGAATTGGTGTACCTGTAAAACCGAATATTTGAGCATTTTGAAAGAATTTTTTGATATTTCTATGGGTTTCTCCAAATTGGCTGCGGTGACATTCATCGAAAATAAATACAAATTTTTGCTCTTGCAGATGTTTTATTTTCTCAAGATAGCGTTCTTTAATAATGGCATTATTCAATTTTTGAATAGTGGTAACGATTAGTGTAATGGTGTCGTTATTTAGTTGTTTAATCAGGTTATTGGTATTAGTGGTACTGTCTACGCTACCTTTGGCAAATTCGTTAAATTCTTTAGCAGTTTGGTAATCTAGGTCTTTACGGTCAACTACAAATACAACTTTATATATTTGGGGTAAATTAGTAATAATTTGACTGGCTTTAAAGGAAGTGAGGGTTTTACCTGAGTCTGTGGTGTGCCAGATATAGGCGTTTTTATTGCTATTTTTAACTCGTTCAACTAATGCTTCCGTTGCATAAACTTGATAGGGACGGAGGACTTTGAGGACATTAATGGCGGTGATGACAATGTAACGGGTGATCATTTTGGCGAGATGACAAGTTCTGAGAAATGTGTCAGCAAATTCGCTCAAATCAGATATACGATTATTTTCTTGATCTGTCCAATAAAAGGTTTGTTGGAATGATTGAGATTTATTGTTGGCGAAGTATTTTGTATTTACGCCGTTGCTGATAATAAATAGCTGCACATATTGAAATAGTCCCGCACCTGCGTCATAGGATTCATGTTGGTAGCGGTTAATTTGATGAAATGCAACTTTTAATTCTGAACCACGTTTTTTAAGTTCTATTTGCACTAATGGTAAGCCGTTGATTAAAATAGTTACATCATAGCGATTTTTGCGTTTTCCTTCTATGGTGATTTGGTTGGTGACTTGAAATTCATTTCTACACCAGTCTTCACAGTTTAAGAAACTTATATAAATTGTTTCGGCGGGTTTGCCATTTTCTGCGTCTCGTTTTAAGGCGTATTTATCCCGTAATATTTTGGCACGTTCGACAACTGTGCCTGTATTTAAGTGGTTGAGAATGAGGTCAAATTCTGTTTTGCTGAGGGTAATATTGCCGTTATGAATTTCTAGCTGTTGTTTGAGGTTGGCTAACATTGCCCCTTGGTCTTTAATCTTGACTCTGGCATATTTCATGCTTTGCAGTTGGGCAATTAAGTCTGCTTCTAGTTGGGCTTCGGTTTGGGTGGTCATGGTTGATATTTTTTACACACAAGACTATTTTAATATAAAGAGTTATGATA
>NZ_JADEWA010000548.1:0-3218 GCF_015207865.1 Dolichospermum sp. LEGE 00246 | reverse complement strand
GGGGAGGTGGGGGAGGTGGGGGAGGTGGGGGAGGGAAGAACAGAAGTTTTTTTCCGCTCATTACCCTGTGGGTTGGGTTTCGCTATCGCTCAACCTAACAAAATTCTTGATAATGTTGGGTTATGGCTGATGCCTCCGGCGATAGCGAAGCGCTGCTGCAAGCAGTTCGCAGGGATACGCCACACTTCGTGAACTTGATTGCTTCTCGTCCCTCGCAATGACTGTAAATATTTTTGTCCGATAAAAGTTACTAAAATCCGTGAAATCAGCGCAATCCGTCTAATCCGTGATTCAGACCTTTTTCCCTGCGTAATGCATATAATCCGCAATTCTAACCTTATTTTTTTCAAAATGAGAATTGCTGGGCAAATACGGGCGGTTGCCCCTATGGATTTTTAATTATCTTGACGGATTACGCCACCAACAACGGGTTTAATTTCTCCACTGGAAAATGGATCTGTGCCACCTGTCCAATTAAAGTCACTAATGCGAATACTAAAACCGCCTAATTCTAGCACCGGATTATAACGCAGAGTAATACCGTAGGTGCGGCGGCTGTATTCGACTATGTAATCAGTGCTGGTGCTTTTACCTGTATCTAGATTAATGGATGTTTGCAAACCTAACTTAAGTGATCCATAGATTTGCTGATAAAGTCCTGCATTCAGGACTCTGTTATCCACTGAACGATCAAAAAGAAAGGGTGATAAACCGCTATTAGTTCCTTGGGAGTAGGTGAGATTAAAGGCGGTATAATCTAAGTAAGGGCGAGAGAAGTTACCAATCTGTCCTACTAAGCCAATAGTCCCAGTTAAGGTAGTTTGGTTATCACTGCTACTATAATAGCTAGTAGTTCCTGTGACACCTGCGATCGCCTGCAAATACGGTACGATAGGAGTAGGGGTATATTTTAATCCCTCACTAGCTGTAGCTGCCAATGGTTTCCCTTGCCACAAATTGATACCACCACTCAAGGCCACAGTTCCTTGTAAACGACCCAGAGAAATGCGATCGTTTTTTCGTCCTGGTGAGAGTAAATCTTGACGGTCAGTATTTGCATCTATATATTGAGCGCCGCCTTGATAACTAAGATTAATACCGGTTTTGCCTAAAGGAATAATAGGAGAACTGATGATGCCACCGAGACTACTTTGGACAGTTTGATAGCCAAGGCTACCATTATATAGGCGATCGCGGTAAATAGACTCCAAACTCAATATATAAGGATTAACATTACCCAAATTTTGGCGTAACCGCAAACTTCCGCGCAAGTTATTTTCTAACTGATTGAAATCAAAACTAGTTAACTCCCCCGCACCTTCCAAAATAGTTTTCGGACTAAAAACAGCATTTAGCCTAGTCTTCACCCCAAATAAACTAGCCACATTCTCCCTATCTTTAAAAGTCCTTTGCAGATAAAACTGGGGCGTAATAGTCCAACGTTTTTGATTAACATTAATCGGTTCAAAATCCCGTTCTAAATACAAACCACCTCGTTTACTCGTATCAAAACCAGGAGAAACAATAGTCGGATTTACTTTACGTGGACGACGATCTATTGTCCGACTATTAACAGGCAAAGGGATAACAACCTTTTGATCAAAAACCACCCTTTGACGCTGGGTAGTAATTTTATCTATCAAAGGCGCTTCCCGCGTCACATTTACCTGCTCCGCTCTTAATTCTAATTCTGGTGGTGAAAAAGGATCATTAGTAATTCTCACATCTTGCGCTTGAAAACCTCGCGGATAAAATTCAATCCGTTGAGCTTCAAACCTGAATCGTTTCACCGTACCCCCAGACTTAGGCGCAGGGACGTTTCGCGCATCTGATTGACCACTAGCACCAAATTGGATACCCCCTGAACTGTTCACACTCGTCAGCGGCTGATTAGCGCGAATGCGATTACTTAACGGCTGGCTAGATACACCCCCTGCCGTAATATCTGTAGGTAGAGTTGGTGAAAAAGCAAAATCTGTACTTGCTGTGGGGATATAAAGTTCACCTTTACCGGTTTCTAAATCCCCATTATCTTGAATAAAATTATAGGTAAACCGTTGTCCCTGGAGTACCTGATTACCTCTAGTTAAAACCACATTACCTTCCCCCACCGCAATCAAATTATCCAAATTAATTTGTAGGGTATCGGCATCAATCACAGCCCCATCAAATCTGACGACAACATTACCATCAGCAGTGACAACTCGCCTTTGCTCATCATACTCCTGGCGATCGGCAATTACTTCCACAACTCTGCCTTTCCCCACAGGAATCTTCTCTACTGTCGGCGGTTGGGGTGACGGCGGAAATTCTACAGTCCTAGGTGTAGACTCTTGATTTTCGGGATTGCGAAGCTTGAATTCAATAATATTTTGGATTGGTGCAGCAGGTTTCTTATCACCAACAGACAGCCGTAATTTCCCCCCCGATTCCTGTAAATTCACATTACTGGGCTGATTTGGGGGAATAGATGTTTCCGCTAAAACTGCCGATTGTTCAGGATAGCTAGGTAAAGAATTGGGTGCTAAATTTTCCGGTGGAGATAACAGAGAAAAAGACTTCTCAACAACATTTGCCTGGAATAGGCTGGTACTTGATTGATATTTGTCATCCTGATTTTTACCAACAATTATCAGTTTTCGCTCATCAGTTTTCACCTTGATAATAGGAGCAGAAGCAGCATCATCAACTGGTTTTAAAGATTCAAGACTTGGAGGTAGCTGAGGCGGTAATACTGGATGAAACATATTTTCAAGCTGACCAAAAAGCAAAAAATAAGTAGTGAGACAGAATTAATTACACAATGTCATTGCGTTAGCGCAGCGTGGCGTTAGCCATATATAACGAAGTGAAATGAAGCAATCGCCAGGGTTGTGATTGCTTCCCTTCGCTCGCAATGACTGTAAATATTTTTGTCCAATTACTTAGCCGGAAGGTTAAATCACATCTTAGCCTGTTTCTACCTTCCAGCCACTAGCGCTAATTTATTGGCTATTTATTCTGCATCCCGACGACCAGGGTTACGGGCTGGGTCATTAGACAAAAACCCGAATATGAAAATGCTAACAAACAAACCGACGACAATATAAACAGCGATTTTTAAACTCAACATAGAACTAACTCCCAGGGGTTTACCAAATAGTAATTAACTTATCTTACCCATATCTTGTTCCTTTTGCGAAGGAATAGGAAGAGGCAGGGGGGCAGGGGGCAGGGGG
>NZ_JADEWA010000547.1:0-3219 GCF_015207865.1 Dolichospermum sp. LEGE 00246 | reverse complement strand
TGCTTTGAGTGCATAGAGGATAGTTGCTGCTTTTTGATAACCAATACGAATTACTGTCTTGCTATTATTATTTTGAGCGATTGTATTTGCATTAGCTTTCTGAATTGTCCCGCCATTATTGCTAACGTTGGGAGAAAAAACAGAAATAGCTAATGTTGAACCTAATCCAACTGTAAATAGTAAAGAAAAAGTGCGAATGTTCGATTTTTTAAGAAACATAATCCCAACTTCAACTAATCGGAGTAAAGAGAATCTAAAAACAGATGGCGATTGGAAATCACGGCTACACAGACAAAACTTACACTATGGCTAAGGCCACGCTACGCTATCGGCAGGCTCAGTGACCGCCTGAGTCGGTTCAAAGAGCCGCATAGGTGGACTTCGTATAGCCTCAGACTTTTGCTTTGAGGGCTATCTTTAGGTGAATTTATGATAAAACTACAGTATATCAATCAAGTTACCGTATTTTATTCTTAAATAATCACATAAAAGTGATTTGAATGCAAGAGGTCTATGGAAAAATATTAACCGTGCGTGTAGTCGTATACCCTTATTTGCCGTAAAATGCCAGAAAAATTAGATTTGAACAAAAGTGTTGTGGGCGAGGAAGTACAAATAGATCCTGCCAATCTTCAACAAGAAGAAGTTATCCAACTCCTGAAACAAGTAATTGAACCCACTCTAAAAAACGACATCATTAGTTTGGGAATGGTGCGAAATCTGCGGATAGTTGATCAATATATTTATTTGCGCTTGTATATAGGTTCTCGTCAGCAGCACTTAGAAGCAGAGATTAAAGCGGTATTATCATCATTAGGTTGGTGTAAAAAAACCTACATTCAAGTTTGTACAATTCCAGGGGTAAAAACGACATTAGCCATATCTAGCGGTAAAGGGGGTGTAGGTAAATCCACAACCGCAGTTAATTTAGCCGCAGCGTTGAAATTAACGGGAGCAAAAGTGGGTTTATTAGATGCTGATGTTTATGGTCCCAACGTTCCTCAGATGCTTGGATTAGGACAATCTGAAGTTACGGTTATTGACACTGCTAATGGGCAGAAATTTTTACCATTAGAAGCTCATGGTATCAAAGTCATGTCTGTAGGATTGTTAGCAGAACCGGATCATCCTTTAGCCTGGCGTGGACCTGTATTACATAAAATCATTACTCAATTTATACATGATGTTGAATGGGGAGAATTGGACTATCTGTTAATAGATTTGCCTCCCGGTACTGGTGATGCTCAAATTACGATTGTGCAAGAAAGCCCGATTTGTGGGGTGATATTGGTAACAACACCTCAACAGGTCGCTGTTGCTGATGTGCGTCGCAGTATCTATATGTTTCGCCAAGTGGGTGTTCCTGTTCTCGGTATTATCGAGAATATGAGCTATTTTATCGGCGTAAATGGGGAAGAAACTGCGATTTTTGGGAGTGGTGGCGGTGAAAAATTGTCAAATGAACTCCAAGCACCACTTTTAGGCAAAATTCCCCTCGATCCTCGTATCTGTAATGGCGGTGATACTGGGCAACCTCTTACCCTTGTTGACTCTAGCACAATTACAAGTCAAGTATTTATACACATTGCTACGGCATTAGAGGCTACTTTTCTTGCTTTTTCTAGTTATTTATGAGATGCTTAGTTTTAATCCACAGTATCTTGATGTAGATACCGTATTTTAAGTTAATCAATGGGTGTTCACTATGGCAGATAAATTAGAAGGAAAAGTTGCTATTATTACCGGGGCTTCTTCGGGAATTGGGGAAGCTACGGCTATTTTACTCGCAGCAGCAGGGGCAAAAGTAGTAATTGCAGCCAGAAGGGGAGATAGGTTGCAGGCTGTAGCAAAACATATTACTGACAATGGTGGACAAGCATTATCCGTTATTACAGATATTACCGATGAAGCTCAAACTAGAAACCTAATCCAAAAAGCTAATGCAGAATTTGGGCGTGTAGATATTTTAGTAAACAATGCAGGTATATCATTTCCTGGCAGGATTGAAAATGCAGATCCGTCAAACTGGCGGAAAATGATTGATATTAATGTTTTAGCGTTAATGTACACAACGCACACCGTATTACCTATTTTCAAAGCGCAAAAATCAGGACATATTGTTAATATTTCATCCGTTGCCGGACGCATTGCCCGTGCAGGAATGGCAGCTTACAATGTCACTAAATGGGGTGTAAATGCCTTTTCGGAAGCATTAAGACAGGAAGTATATCAAGATAATATCCGCGTTACTATCATCGAGCCTGGTTTAGTAGAAACAGAAATTGATCAGCATATTACCGATGTAGTAGCAAAGCAGGAAATTGCAGCCAGACGGAAAGCAATTACACCATTACAAAGTGAAGATATCGCAGCAGCAATACTTTATGCTGTTAGCCAACCACAGCACGTAAATGTGAATGAAATCTTGATTCGTCCAACTCAGCAAGATCGGTAATGACTATACCTGAAAATAGGTAATATTAATGTTAGAAGAAAATAGCACATCATTAAAAAAAAGCAACAAAATATTTGCTTTTTTGAAAATCTCACCTGCAATTAAATCACCCAATTTATTTGGTTTTCTCATTGGGGAAAGCGTGTCTTTTTTCGGCTCTTGGATGACACAAATTGCCCTAGTATGGATGGTTTATCAATTAACAAATTCAGCTATGTTAGTTGGTGTTGCAGGCTTCACTAATCAAGCAATGGGCTTGGTTATTACACCATTGGTAGGAGTATTACTAGATAGATGGAATTTAAAATATGTTTTGTTAACCACTCAGATAGTATCTATTATTTTATCTTCATTACTAACTTTTTTAACTGTTAGTAATCAGATAAATTTTACAGATATTATTATCATTGGTATTCTTCAGGGCATAGTCAAAGCTTTTGATTTACCAGCACGTCAAGTAACTATCCCCAGATTGCTAGAAAACAGAAGTGATACTTATAGTGCAATGGCTGTGCATTCATTTTTAATTAATACAGCTAAATTTGTTAGTCCTATGATTGGGGGTTTGATAATTGCTATAAATGGAGTAGGTTTATGTTTCTTAGTAGATGCTATTAGCTATTTGCCTTTTATATTAGCTATCTTAATCATGCGGATAAAACCAAATATCAATAATTTATCTACATCAAAATCTCCAAAAATTTGGCATAACTTAAAAGAAGGATTTATTTTTGTCTATAATTTTGTGCCTATTAAATCTATTT
>NZ_JADEWA010000546.1:0-3220 GCF_015207865.1 Dolichospermum sp. LEGE 00246 | reverse complement strand
AATTCTTGGACTGCTTCTATTCGCAATTCATTACTAGAAATTCAAGATATTAATCTTAAAGAAAATAAAAAATCCTATTATATCAATCAAGATGAATGGGACAATTGGTTACAAGAGGAAATAGAATTAGCTATAGCTGATGCAAGTTTGGAAGTATTGGGAGGGATTCATAATGAATTTGCATTAGCGGGAATGGTCAACAGAAACGAGGTAATTTCTGTCGCAGGTAAATTTTTGGAATTGACTCATCTATATTCAGTCAAAGAGTTACCAAAAGCTATTGTCAAACTGTTAATTCAGTTACCCGGTGGTGAAGATTGGAAATTAGGGAAAAGATGAGATGGTGAATTTTAAGTCACGCTGCGCTAAGTAGTGAGACAAAATTAATTACACAATGTCATTGCGTAAGGGTTGCATGGCGTTAGCCATATGAAACGAAGTGAAATGAAGCAATTGCAAGGGTTGTGATTGCTTCCCTTCGCTCGCAATGACTGTAAATATTTTTGTCCAATTACTTATCAGCACCAAAGGCTATTCTGATTCCCCAAAATACCATTAAAGTGGCGATCGCTAACCAATCACCCATTTTTAATTTTAACTCTTGCCATTTAACCCGATGTTCGTTAGGACTAGTAAAACCCCTTACCATCATCGCATTTGCCATTTGTTCCGCCCTTAAAAGCAGATTTTCTAATAATCTCTCGGTGACAATTAACCAAACTTTTGCTCCTCCTTTTAATCCTAGCTTTTTCCAATTAATTGCCCTAGTCATCACCGAACGCACTAGGTTTTGGATTTCTTCTAAAACTAGGGGGATAAACCGCAAGGATAAAGTTAAAGTCAGGGTAATTTCTGTAACTGGAACATTGAACCTTCTCAAAGGCTGCATTAAACTTTCCATACCCGAAGTAATTTCTTCTGGTGCAGTTGTGAGTAAATATAAATTAGTGCTATAGATTAGTGTAAAAACTATTGTACTCAAGCTAATTGCCAAATCCAAAGAACGGCGATTTACTTTCACAAATCCTTTCTGAAATAACACATAGCTATACTTTTTACTGCTATCTGCTATGACTGGGGTAACTTGGGTCTTTTTATCAGTTATTGGTTGGGTAAGGATTTGTTCATTTGCGGGTAAGCGAGGCTGATAACTTACACCTAATCCATCAGGACTAATCGAGCCAATAACTAACACCATAAATGATAGTACCAATAACCAGCCCATTTGTTGTCGCCATACTCGCAGAGGAATTTTGGCAAATACAGTAAAAGTAATTAGCAGTAATACCAGTAATACCCGCCAATAGTTATTAGCGATAATATAGCTACTGAGAAAGCTCAACAACCAAATTAACTTCACTCGCGGGTCGAGTTTATGTAACCAAGTTTGCGGTTCTTCTAAGTAAAGTCCGAGGGGAAGCGATCGCAATAAATCCATGTTTTGTCAGTTGTCAAACAATTTTGGATTTTAGATTTTAGATTTTAGATTGGGAAAGAGATTTTCAATTTTTTCACAGTTGAAACCTATTTCTCCTGTTCAAATTTGGAATCATTCAATCCAAAATCCAAAATCCAAAATCTAAAATTCCCTCAGTTTCCTATTTTACACGAGTAGCACGATTTGGTCCGCCAATTTCCATTTCTCGAACTTTCTTACTGCGCCAAAATAACCGAATCGGTGTACCTTGAAAGCCAAGCTGTTTACGGAATTGGCGTTCAATGTAACGGCGATAATTGTCATTAAAGCGGGTATTATCATTAACAAACAGCGCGATAGAAGGAGGCTGACTGCTAACTTGAGTACCGTAGTATATCTTACCCTGACGACCGCCCCGTGAAGTCGGTGGTGAATGCCAACTGATAGCATCTTCCAGAACTTCATTAATGACTGATGTACTCACACGGCGTTTGTGTGCCTCAGCCGCTTGATTGACCAATTCTAAAATCTTTTCTACCCGTAGCCCCGTATTTGCGCTCACAAAAATAGTATCTGCCCATTCCGTAAAATGTAAGCGTGATTCTAATTCTTTTTCATGGTCATATATGGTGTAAGAATCTTTCTCGACAGCATCCCACTTATTCACAACCACAACACAAGCGCGACCTTCTTCTAAGACGCGCCCTGCTAATTTCTGATCTTGTTCAGTGACACCATCTAAAGCATCAATCACTAATAAAACCACATCAGAACGACGAATAGCTTTAAACGCACGGTTAATACTGAAAAATTCCGTCCCGTATTCTATATGTTTCTTTTTGCGAATACCAGCAGTATCAATTAACCTGTAAGTTTGCCCACCTCGCTCAACTATTGTATCAATTGTATCTCTAGTTGTTCCAGAAATAGGACTGACAATAGCTCTATTTTCACCGACAAAAGCATTGAGTAAGCTGGATTTGCCTACATTTGGTCTACCAATAATGGCAACTTTAATTTCTGTATTTTCCTCTACTTCTACTGTATGAGGAATGTGATTCATTAACTCATCCAGGATTTCCCCTGTCCCACTACCATGAATAGCAGAAACGGGGAAAGGTTCACCTAGTCCTAATTCCCAAAATTCAGCGGCTTGAATCACCCCTTGATCTGGAGATTCACATTTATTCACAGCCAGTAGTACGGGAACTGGTTGTTGACGTAACCATTCGGAAATTTCTTCATCTGCGGGCATCAAACCTGCTTGCCCATCCACTACGAAAATAGCAGCACAGGCTTCTGCAAGTGCCGTTAAAGCCTGTTGGCGAATCAAAGGCAGAAATTCGGTGTCATCGTTAAAAACTAAGCCACCTGTGTCCACTACGACAAATTCCCGATCATTCCAAAAAGCTGGACGGTAAGTGCGATCGCGTGTTACCCCTGGTTCATCGTGGACTATCGCCGTTTGATCTCCGGCAAGACGATTTACAAAGGTAGATTTGCCCACATTGGGGCGACCGATAATTGCAACAATTGGCAATGCCATAAACTAGAGTTCTTTAGTGCTGAGTGTGTAGGTGTGCTGAGTTTTGTCTCTACGTTCTTCACCCAGCACCATTTTAGAGAACTACTAATTATATCATAGTTTTTGGTCATTGGTCATTGGTCATTAGTCATTGGTCATTGGTCATTAGTCATTGGTCATTGGTCATTGGTCATTGGTCATTGGGAGGAAATATTCCCCAACTTTCCCAACTTCCCCAACATCCCTATCCTATACATTTCACACATCTCCCAGCACAC
>NZ_JADEWA010000545.1:0-3226 GCF_015207865.1 Dolichospermum sp. LEGE 00246 | reverse complement strand
ACATCCCCCACCTCCCCACCCCCCTGGGTCAGGGAGAGGTAGGGGAAAAAGGTGATGGGTATTCCTGTAATTAGGAAACAGATGAAATTCTGATATTTTCCCTGATTACTAATATACAATTGGTAAGCATGATTTAATCCACATTATTTAAATATTAATCATGTTTTCTCCCATAGCTCGCAGGTTGTTTTTAATATTTATTACCACGGTTTGTGTGATTCAGTTGTATGCCCATTCCACCCCAGTAGTTTTAGGTGCTACATCCGAGCCTGATGTTACCGCAGCCAAAATTGCCAATCAGGTAACTGTGAGGATTTTAACTCAATCTGGTTCTGGCTCAGGGGTGGTCATTAAACGTGAAGGGCAAACTTATACAGTATTAACAAATAATCATGTAGTTGCTGATAGTCCTGAAGATGGTTATGGCATTTTGACTGCTGATGGGAAGATTTACCAGGGACAACAAGTCAATGGCATGAATACGAAAAAATTAGACTTAGCCCTGGTAAAATTTACTAGTCCACAGGATTATCAAGTAGTAACATTGCCAAAGTCAAAAGCTATTTCTGAGGGAGAAACAGTATACGCCTCTGGTTTTCCAGCTTGGCATTTTGTCTTCAAAGGCAAGAAGATCACTAAAATGGAAGAAACCCGAAATTGGGGAGTTAAAGCCTTTCAAGTCAAACCTGGAACTATTAAAATGCAGATTACTAAAACTCTCCCTGGAGGTTATCAATTAGGCAACACTAATGATATCTTTCAAGGAATGAGTGGGGGACCTGCCTTAAATCAGCAAGGTGAACTAATTGGTATTAATGGGCTATTAAAGTATCCTTTTCAAGGTATTGAGGCTTTTACTTTTACCGATGGGACTATACCAAAAGAAGAAGATTATTTGCAAATGGAATCTCTCAGTTGGGCTATTCCTATTGACAATGTTCTTGCTTTTCTCGAAGAACAAGAAATTGTCAAGGAAGATAAAACATAGTTACTAGAACTTACAAGAAGACTCAGAATCAGAATATGAATTTATATTTTACCAGGGTAAATTATACCATCTTGACTACGACAGTAATCGCAACTATTGTAATTTCTCTACCAACATCTGCTGCTGATACTGTTAGTACCCAAAAGATTGCTCAAATTGCTAAAAGCACCTCAGTCCAAATTAATGCAGGGGGTGATCTCACTCCCGGCGGTTCAGGAGTCATTATTGCTAAACAAGGTAATACTTACACTGTACTCACAGCTAATCATGTGGTGTGTGATGATTTAGGCCGGGCAGGAAAAATTACTTGCGCTACAGATACTACTTATTCTATACGCACAAACACGGGTAAAGATTATCCTGTCAAAGATATTAAAGTATTACAGCAAACTAGAAATGATGCAGATTTAGCTATAGCTACTTTTGTGGCTCCAGAAGATTATCCTATTGCGACTTTAGGAAACTCTGATCAAATGGTAGAGGGTGCAGATGTCTTTGTTGGTGGGTTTCCAGCCGTATTTGATAAGGTTGGAGCTGCCAGAGACTTTGCTTTCACTACGGGAATAGTTGTTTCTCGTGCCAGTAATGCCATTAATGGCTATGGTTTAATTTACGATGCTAGAACCATAACTGGTAATAGTGGCGGTCCTGTGTTTGATATTGCTGGTAGAGTTGTGGCGATTCACGGGTTAGCTGATACTTCAGGTAAGAATAAAACAGAAACGGGAGCAGTGGTAACACAGAAAACAGGATTTAATGCGGGGATTCCTATTAATACTTTTTTAGCTACAAATGAGCCAATTATTAAAAACACCCCCATCAAGAAGGATAATAGTTCTACTAGTGAAAGTCCTGCTACCCGTTTAAACAATCCTCAGTCAGCAAGAGACTTTTATGCTAGGGGTATTACTAAACTAGATCAATATAATTATCAGGACGCAGCGGCAGATTTTACTCAAGCAATTAAGCTTGACCCTAAATATATAGAAGCATACTTTAAAAGGGGATATTCATACACATGGGTCAGCAAACATCAAGAAGCTCTTACAGATTTTAACCAAGTTGTTGTTCTTGATCCTAACTACTTAGATGGCTACCTCAACCGGGGCTGGAGTCAGATATTCTTACAAAATGATCAAGCAGCCCTTGAGGATTTTAACCGGGCAATTCGTCTCAACCCTAACTATGCTGCCGCCTATGCCCATCAGGCTATGGCTTATATTAAATTAGGAAAGTATCAAGCGGCGTTGGAATCTTCCAAACAAGCTATTCGTCTTGATCCTCACAATAGTTATGGGTACACAATTCAAGCAGATGTGTTTAACAACTTAAAAGACTATCCAGCAGCTATAAAAGTGTCAACTCTAGCTATTATTATTGATCCTGATGATTTTAATGCTTACATTAACCGCGCCATAGCCTACACTTTAACTAGTATTTATCAAAATGCACTTGCAGATTATCAAAAATCCGCAGAAATATTTAATAGGCGTTATGTTAAAAAACCTGCACCTGAAGCAGAGGGAAATCCTAAACCAACTTCTAATTCTCAAGCAGAAGCAAAGCCAAAACCAACTTCTAACTCTTCCATTGATACTAATGTAGAGTTAATTAAAAGCTGGGAATTAACTAATGTTTCCTGTGATTCTGGGGAAAAGTTAGTCACAATTATGATTGATGGTAAACAATATTGTGTTAGTCCTCATCCTAGTTTAATTCAGAAAAGTTATCAATACAATCGGGGTACAGGTAGGTTAGAATCTTTGACTAAAGTACAGGAAAATCCAAAACCAACTTCCCAGCTTGCCACTGATGCTAATGTAGAGTTAATTAAAAGCTGGGAATTAACTAATGTTTCCTGTACCTCTGGGGAAAAGTTAGTCACAATTATGATTGATGGTAAACGATATTGTGTTAGTCCTCATCCTAGTTTAATTCAGAAAAGTTATCAATACAATCGGGGTACAGGTAGGTTAGGAGCTTTGAATTAGGGACTTCCAATTAAAAAAATACCCAAAAATTTCTTGTGGTGCGGGACGAATTGCCTGCTAATCATCAAGGACAGGCAGGATGCCCATCCCACAAAATTGGGTAATTTATTTTTTGGTGTTCCCTTAGAGGATGTTTTAAAAGTATTAGATGAAACCGATAATCTCCAAAAACCTAACCCCCCTGCCCCCTTCCCTACGAGGGAAGGGGGTTTTCAAAGCCTCTCCCCGCTTCGGGGAGAGGTTTGGA
>NZ_JADEWA010000064.1:0-16910 GCF_015207865.1 Dolichospermum sp. LEGE 00246 | reverse complement strand
ATAGTATCGTTGCATTTGTACCTCAATCTCACCAGGGTAAGTTTGCATCATCTATCAGTTCATCCATCTACCCCTCTAGTGTATAGCTATCATTGGCAGTATTACACCTTATTTAATCCACGATCCTAATCAAGGAATCATCAAAGTTGTCATGACTGGTTCTGCTGCTGATGACAAAAAAATGCAGCCTCACATCCGCAGTAAAAAAGCCCGGAAAGAATTAGCTAAACGCTTCAAAAAAGCCGATGATGCCTTTAAATTAGTCATAGTCCGGGATATGTGGCTAACAGGATTTGATGCCCCAAGTCTGCATACTTTATATGTAGATAAACCCATGCAGGGACACAATTTAATGCAAGCGATCGCCAGAGTAAATCGGGTCTTCAAAGATAAACCAGGAGGGTTAATAGTTGACTATTTAGGTATTGCTGAACAACTCAAAGATGCCCTCAAAGATTATACCGAAAGAGATAGAGGCGAAACAGCAATTGATACTAATATTGCCCTAGCAGTGATGCAGGAGAAATACGAAATTGTCAAAGCCATGTATCACCGTTTTGACTACCAAAAATTCTTTACAGGTAAACCCACAGAACGAGTATCAATCATTCCTGCCGCCCTCAATCATATCTTAGGATTAGCAGATGGTAAACAACGTTATATTAAAGCAGTAGGTGAATTATCCACAGCCTTTGCTTTAGTTAGCAGTACCGATGAAGCAATTACAATTAGGGATGAAGTCGGATTTTTCCAAGCTATCAAAGCCGCAATGGTAAAATATACCACTGTTGATGGTAAGAGTTCAGAAGATATAGATGCAGCAGTAAGACAAATAGTATCAAAAGCGATCGCCAGTGAACAAGTCATAGATATCTTTACATCCGCAGGATTAAATAAACCAAATATCGCTATCCTCTCCGATGAATTTTTAGAAGAAGTCCGGGGTTTACCCTATCGCAACGTGGCATTAGAAACCTTACAAAAATTAATTAATGAAGCCATAAAAATCAGTTCTCGGAAGAACTTAATTCTAGCTCGTTCCTTCCGAGAAATGTTAGAAAATACCATCAAACGCTATCAAAACCGTGCCATTGAAACAGCCCAAGTTATCAATGAACTAATTGAACTCGCAAAAGCCATGCGGGAGGCACAAAGACGGGGTGAAGACTTGGGACTAACTGAAGATGAAACCGCTTTTTATGATGCCTTGGAGGTAAATGATAGTGCCGTGATCAACTTAGGAGATGATACCCTCAAAGCGATCGCTCGTGATTTGGTCAAAGCGATTCGTGCTAACTTAACCATTGATTGGACAGTGAAAGAAAATGTCTGTGCTAAATTACGAGTGACAATTAAACGATTACTCAAAAAGTATGGTTATCCCCCAGATAAACAGGAGAAAGCCACCTCCACAGTTTTAGAACAGGCAGAATTATTGTGTAAAGACTGGGTGGCTTAATGCTTTAAACGCCATAAAAACCATAAAAGCATATCGAAGCAGTGATGTTCAAGTACCTTGTTAGATGGAGTAAGAATACCTTTTTCAAGTGCGTTGGCTATCTCTGCTGCTAATTCAGCTTTTTTAAGCCGACTTGAACCTGGTAAAATAGGTTGGAGGCTTTGAAGAGTAAACTCAGGACTTAAAAGGAATTGCTCAGAAAATTCTCTATCTGGGGCATACCCATTATCAACAAAAGCGTCAATAGTCATAAAATATAGGTCAGGATGTTGCGTTGATGCACTTGAAAAGGTGTTAAAAAACAGTATAGCAAAATACAGGGTAAGCAAGATGCCTACCCCACAAGGTGTTAACTTAAAGATGTTTGCAATTCAGTTTTCGCAGTTTCTAATGCTTCTGGTAATTTACTTGCGTCACGTCCCCCAGCTTGCGCGAGATTGGGTTTTCCACCGCCTCCACCACCACAGATTTTAGCTATAGTTCCCACAAATTTCCCAGCTTGGACACCTTTTTTATTCACTTCAGAACTAAAAGCTGCAACGATACTCACTTTTCCGGCTTCGGGAATAGAACCTAAAACTACAGCACCATTACCGATTTTTTGCAGCAATCTTTCCGCAGCGTCTTTTAATGATTCTGCGTCAATATCTTCCAGTTGAGAAACAATAATTTTATGTTCTCCGATGATTTCCGCAGTTTGTAATAAGCTGTCAGATTTAACTATTGCTATTTGTGATTTCAGGCTTTGAATTTCTTTTTCGTTGTTGCGAAGTTCGGTTTGTAAAGTTGTGATTCTGTCGGGTATTTCTTCGGGTTTGACTTTAAAGCGATCGCACAAATCTTTTGTTACTATATCACGCACATTCAAATAATCCAATACCGCCGCCCCAGATACCGCTTCTATTCTTCTCACCCCAGAAGCAACTCCAGCTTCAGCAATGATTTTGAACACTCCAATTTCCGCAGTATTATTAACATGAGTTCCCCCACATAATTCCATCGAAACGCCAGGGAAATCAATCACCCGCACTTGATCACCGTACTTTTCCCCAAACATTGCCACTGCACCTTTAGCTTTCGCTTCGGCGATAGGCATCTCTTCTATTGTAGCAGGATGAGCTTCAGAAATCCAACTATTTACTAATTCTTCAATTTGGATAACTTCCTCAGCAGTTAAAGCGCGGGGACAGTTAAAATCAAAGCGCAATCTATCAAAAGAAACCAAAGAACCAGCTTGAGAAATTCCTTCATCAACAACTTTCTTTAAAGCAGCTTGTAATAAATGAGTTGCTGTATGATTAGCTTGAGCGCGACGACGACAACCCCGATCAATTTGGGCGGTAATTTCATCACCAACTCTAATTGTTCCCCGTTCAATGCGTCCGAAATGAATAAAGAAATCAGATTCTTTTTTCACATCTTCAATTCTGACTAAAATACCATCACCGGATATATATCCTTTATCACCAATTTGTCCGCCAGATTCAGCATAAAAAGGCGTTTTATCGAGAACAATTTGCACTTCTGTTCCTGCTTCTGCTGCTTCTTCAGAAACACCAGCAACTAATAAAACTTCGATTTTTGCAGTTGTTGTTAATTGGGTATAGCCAATGAATTGTGTAGAGTGAATATGTTCTGCAAGTTTATCCAAAGAACCTTGTACAGTTAAATCTATGGTTTCGTGTGCAGCTTTTGCGCGTTCTACTTGTTTTTGCATTTCTGCATTGAAACCATCAACATCAACAGTAATGTGATTTTCTTCAGCAACTTCTTGGGTTAATTCTAATGGGAAACCGTAGGTATCATAGAGAGTAAAAGCACTTTCACCACTAATAGAAGTTAATCCTTTTTGTTTTACATCTTGGATAATTTCTGCTAATAGCTTTTCTCCTCTATCAAGAGTTTTCAAGAAATTACTTTCTTCTCTTTGTAATTCCGCTTTAATAGCAGCTTCTCTTTGTCGCAAATTGGGGTAAATTGATTCCGAAAGAGAAATGGCGGTTTCTGCAACTTGGTTAATAAATTCTCCAGAAATTCCGATTAATCTGCCATGTCTAACGACGCGACGAATTAACCGCCGTAAAACATAACCTCTTCCCACATTAGAAGCGCGAATTTCATCAGCAATCATGTGAACCACAGAACGGACATGATCACCAATTACCTTTAGGGAAACTTGTGTATTTTCATCACTTTGATGATAATCAATTTTGGCAATTTTTGCCGCAGTTTCAATAATCGGGAAAATCAAATCTGTTTCATAATTATTCGGCTTCTTTTGCAGGATTTGCGCCATTCTTTCCAAACCCATTCCCGTGTCAATATTCTTATTTTGTAACGGGGTTAAATTTCCTGACGCATCCCGATTATATTGCATAAATACCAAGTTATAAAACTCGATAAATCGGGTATCATCTTCTAAATCAATATTATCTTCACCGCGTTCTGGGTGAAAATCATAATAAATTTCCGAACATGGACCACAGGGACCAGTAGCACCAGATACCCAGAAATTATCATCTGCACCCATGCGCTTGATACGTTTTTCCGTTACACCAATGGTATCGCGCCAGATGGTAAAAGCTTCATCATCATCTTCAAACACACTGACAACCAGATTTTGAGGAGAGAAACCAAAGACTTGAGTAGATAATTCCCAACCCCAAGCGATCGCCTGTGGTTTAAAATAATCACCAAAGCTAAAATTCCCCAACATCTCAAAAAATGTATGATGACGGTGAGTGCGTCCTACATTTTCGATATCATTGGTACGAATACACTTTTGTGAAGTCGTAGCGCGTTTAAATTCCGGTGTCCGTTGTCCCAGGAATATCGGCTTAAACGGTAACATACCTGCGATCGTCAGTAGCACAGTCGGGTCTTCAGGAACAAGAGAAGCACTTGGAAGCGGTTGGTGTCCCCGTTGAGTGTAGAAATCGAGGAATAATTGACGAATATCGTTACCGCTAAGAAACTGGGGAGTTGAAGACATGAGTAATTACAAAAATAATTTTACAGGTGAAAGACCTATATTCTACAAGTCCAGAGACATTTCATGAAACCTCTCCAGATTCTCTCTGCGCCTCTGCGCCTCTGCGTGAGATAATTATTTGCAAACACTCCACAACAGAAACCCGTTCTCTCATTGCTACCACCAAAGCTTGATAACTCTCCCAATTCTCCTGAATCAAAGTTTTAGACTGAAGCAAATGAAAACGCTGTTTTTGCTGATAACCTGCTTCCGAAAAACCAATAACTTGTAAAATTTCAGTTAACTTACTTTTATCATCATTACCACCTTCAGACGAATTAAAAACCAAAGTTTCCGCAGCAATTCCCGCCATCCAAATAGTACAATAACGGTCTAACATTTGGGCGCTAATTTTTCCATTTTCTATTTGTGCTGTTAACTCACTATCTTCTAAAGTTATTCCCCCTTGTCCTGGTTGTCCTTTTTTCCAAGCTTCCCAAGCGCTAAGAGTGTAACCAGTTACCGGAATTTCTAATAGGTGAGCCACGAGAAAATGACCAGCTTCATGATGTAAAATCCGTTCTTTATATTCTGGAGAAAATCGCGCTACTAAGTCTAATACTATCGTTCCTCCCTTACCTTGAAAGCTGAAATTATCTAAAGTTGCAATTCCTAAAAAAGTCACTGTAGCTAAAGCAGGTATCGTTGGGGAAAGATGTATTAATGGTCCTAACAGGCTGGAAAAAGTCATCAGAAAAACAGAGATAGCAATCAGATTTATCGCAGTTTGGCTCATGGGAGTTTTTTAATATAAGTTACTTAAATATAACAGAATATAGATCCCCGACTGCTTCAAGAAGTCGGGGATCTGAGCATCTTGAACATTGCTATAATAAATCTATACTACATTCCGTAAAAAATTATCTCAAAACTATGCAATCTCCATTAAATATTCTCACCGTTGAAGAATACTTAGAAGCCGAGAAATCTAGCGATATTCGCCATGAATATGTAGCCGGACAAGTTTTTGCAATGGCGGGTGCAAGCGAAGAACATAACCTGATAGCTGGTAATATTTACGCTATACTACGTCCCCATTTGCGCGGGAGTTCCTGTCGTGCTTTTGTCTCAGATATGAAAGTAAAACTCAAAATCAGAAACGCTAATATATTCTACTATCCTGATCTGATTGTTACTTATGATCCTGAAGATAACGAAAGGTACTTTAAAACTCGTCCTAATTTAATTATAGAGGTTTTATCTAATTCAACTGCAACAACAGACAAACGCGAAAAACGCATTAATTATCAAACTATAGACAGTTTAAAAGAATATATCCTAGTTTACCAAAATCAAGTGAAAGTAGAAGTTTATCGTCAAGATGATCAAGGAAATTGGTCAACTGAAGTATTAGGAACAGATGATAAATTACATTTAGAATCAGTTAATTTAACTTTGACAATGGCAGATGCTTATGAAGATGTAGTAATTAATACTTAGCAATATCACTTATTCCTTAGCAGTTAAAATTTCTGGTTCTTGTGTGCTTTTATGTCCGTCCACGCCATATTTATCCAAAATAGTTAAAGTTTTATTAAATTTCAGCTAATATTCGTCACTATAACATCAAATAGTCTAGTATATTTGGTTGCAGAATAGCACAGTAGATTGTCAATTAAATTACTGATATCAACACCAATGAAGCCATTTTTACCTCAAAATGACCCAAATCCCACACAACGACAATCTTCCCTAGAGAAAGGTCGCAAAGAGTATGAATTTAGGTATGATTTTTTGCCTCCTATGGCGATGCTCAAAAACGTACCTCCCTCTGAGAATTTTTCTACCAAGTATATTGCTGAACGGACAATAGAGACAGCAGAACTTCCTAGCAATATGATGGCGGTCAAAGCCCATGCTATGTGGGACCCCTTAGATGAATTGCAAGACTATGAAGACTTTTTTCCAGTTTTGCAAAAACCTAATGTGATGAAAAATTATGAAACAGATGATTCCTTCGCCGAACAACGGCTTTGTGGCGTGAATCCTGTGGTTTTACGGCAGATTAAGCAAATGCCCGTCAACTTTGCCTTTACCATCGAAGAATTGCAAGCTAAGTTTGGCAACTCTATTGATTTAAGAGAAAGACTGGCAACCGGAAATCTCTATGTAGCTGATTATAGACCTTTGGCGTTCATTCGAGGTGGCACTTTTGCCAAAGGGAAAAAGTATTTACCAGCACCACTAGCCTTTTTCTGTTGGCGGAGTTCAGGCTTTCAAGATCGTGGTCAATTAGTACCTATAGCGATTCAAATCAATCCTAAGGAAGGAAAAGCCAGCCCCTTGCTGACCCCTTTTGATGACTCTTCTACCTGGTTTTATGCCAAGTCCTGTGTGCAAATTGCTGATGCTAATCATCATGAAATGAGTAGCCATTTATGCCGGACTCACTTTGTAATGGAACCTTTTGCTGTTGTTACCCCTCGTCAATTAGCCCAGAACCATCCGCTGAGAATATTACTAAAACCCCATTTCCGGTTCATGTTGGCTAACAATGATTTAGGTCGTCAGCGGTTGGTGAATAGAGGCGGTCCTGTTGATGAATTATTAGCGGGAACTCTGCAAGAATCACTGCAAATTGTTCTAGACGCTTATACAGATTGGAGATTGGATCAGTTTGCGCTACCAACAGAACTCAAAAATCGCGGTGTGGATGATGTGAAAAATTTGCCCCACTATCCTTATCGGGACGATGGGATCTTGTTGTGGAACGCGATTAACAAGTTTGTGTTTAACTATTTGGAGCTTTACTACAAGAGTCCCGCAGACTTGACAGCAGATGTCGAACTACAAGCTTGGGCGCGGGAATTAGTGGCTCAGGATGGTGGTAGAGTCAAGGGGATGAGCGATCGCATTGATACTTTGAAACAATTAGTAGAGATTGTTACTACTATCATTTACACTTGTGGACCCCTGCATTCTGCTGTTAATTTCCCCCAATATGAATACATGGGTTTCATTCCCAATATGCCTCTGGCTGCTTATCAACCAATTAAAAAAGAAGGGGTTTGTACCCGCAAGGAACTGATAGATTTTTTACCAGCTGCCAAACCAACAAGTAGCCAATTAACAACTGTATTCACACTCTCAGCCTATCGTTATGACAGACTAGGATATTATGAAGAGGAAGAATTTGAAGACCCCAATGCTGACGATGTTGTGAATAAATTCCAGCAAGAATTGAATGTGGTGCAAAGAAAAATTGAGTTGAGCAACAAGGGACGTTTAGTAAATTACGAATACCTACAACCCAGACTTATCCTCAACAGCATCAGTATTTAACTGACCGTAGAATAGACAAAACCCCATTTTTAATAAAATTAAAATGGGGTATTTTATTCGTCATCATTCACTATAAACACATTTGCATAAATAAATCCTACACAAAAATGTTCTCGTTCCCATACTCTGTATGGGAATGAATTACGGAAGGCTCTGCCTTCATTGACTACTAAATTATTGAGGCAGAGCCTCTAAATGGCATTCCCAGTCGGAGACTGGGAACGAGATAACTTAAGAATCCATTTCCGCTAATTCTAACCAGCGTTCTGTGGACAATTCACTATAAACACATTTGCATAAATAAATCCTATACAAAAATGTTCTCGTTCCCATGCTCTGTATGGGAATGAATTACGGAAGAATCTGCCTTCATTGACTACTAAATTATTGAGGCAGAGCCTCTAAATGGCATTCCCAGTCGGAGACTGGGAACGAGATAACTTAAGAATCCATTTCCGCTAATTCTAACCAGCGTTCTGTGGACAATTCAATATTTTTCTTCAGCGTTTCTACCTCTTCGTACAACTTCTGCACTTGGCTATAGTTTCCAGCTAGAGTTGCTAATTTCCTTTCTACTGCTGTTTTATCTGCTTCTAACTTGGCAATCTTTCCTTCCAATTCTTCAAATTCCCGTCTTTCCCAATTGGATAATCTGCGGCGTTTTTTAGTCTCTGTAACTGGAGAGACAACTTTTTCTTCGACAATTACAGTTTTTTGTGTCTCTTGTTTTTCTGCTTCCTCAGCTTTTTTATAATCTAAATAAATGGAATAATTCCCTGGATATTGACGTAAACCTCCACCTTCTTCTAAGGCAAAAATTCTATCTACCGTCCGATCTAAAAAATAACGATCATGAGAAACTACAATTACACAACCATTAAAATCCTCTAGATAGTCTTCTAATACCGCCAAGGTCTGGACATCTAAATCATTAGTCGGTTCGTCCAAAATCAACACATTGGGCGCACTAATGAGAATACGCAATAAATATAAACGGCGTTTTTCTCCCCCAGAAAGTTTATTAATGGGTGCATATTGTTGATTTCCTGGGAACAAAAATCTCTCTAACATTTGGGAAGCCGTGATTTTCGTACCGTCGGATATTTGAATAAATTCCCCTTCTTCCTTAATATAATCAATCACTCGTTGATCTTCATTTACCGCCGTTAACAATTCTTCTGAATGTTGGTTAAAATAACCAATATGAATTGTAGTCCCAATTTCCACACTACCAGAATCTGGTTTAATTTTGGCAGTCATAATATCCATTAAAGTAGATTTTCCTGCACCATTACCACCAATAATGCCAATCCGATCTTCTGGACTAAATTGATATGTAAAATCTTTAATTAGAGTTCTACCATTGTAGCCTTTACTAACATCTTTGAGTTCAATAACCTTCTTACCAATCCGCCTACCAACGGTAGAAATATCAACTTTGCCATTAAGTTGTTTAAACTCAGTATCTCGCAGTGCATGAGCGCGTTCAATTCTGGCTTTTTGTTTGGTACTTCTAGCCTTGGGTCCTTTTTTTAACCATTCTAATTCCCGCCGTAAAATCCCTTGATGTTTCCGTTGAGTGCTAACGGCAGATTCTTCAGCTAAAGCTTTCTTTTCTAAATAATAGGAATAATTACCTGTATAATTGTAAATATCACCTCGATCAATTTCGATAATTCTATTAGTAACTTTATCTAAAAAATAACGATCATGAGTAATTAATAAAAGTGCGCCGCGATAGCGATTTAAATAACTTTGTAACCATTCTACTGATAAAGCATCAAGATGGTTTGTTGGTTCATCCATTAACAACAAATCTGGTTCTGATATCAAGGCTGCTGCTAAAGCAATCCGTTTGCGATATCCCCCTGATAATGTGCCAACTTTCACATCAAAATCAGCAATTCCTAATTTTGTTAAAATGATTTTGGCGTTGGTTTCTACTTCCCAAGCACCCGTCGCATCCATCCGCTGCATTACGCTAGAAAGACGAGACATTAACTGACTATCATCAGGATAATGTGCCAATTTATCAGATAATTCTTCATACTCTCTGACGAGATTCATTTGTTCACCACTGTCAGCAAATACCTGTTCTAACACAGTGTGATTTTCGTCCATATCTGGTTGTTGGGGTAAATAAACAATTTTTGCCCCAGAATTAACTAAAATTTGCCCACTATCAATTGATTCTAACCGAGCAATCATTTTTAATAGAGTTGATTTCCCAGAACCATTAGTGCCAATTAAACCAACTTTGTCATTAGTATCTAGACTAAAATTAGCGTCTTTTAAAAGTTCTTTAATTCCAAAATCTTTCTTAACTGATTGTAAGGTAACAATGCTCATATTATGCGGTAATTAGTGATTAAGAAGAGGGCGGGCAATGCCCACCCTACAGATGATTGTCAATGAAATCCTAGACAAATAAATCGAGGGGTAAATGTCCATACATCTCGTTAACTCCTCCCTCTTGATAGGACTGGCAAGATACTAACACTCCCCGATGATGCCCAGAATAGGAATCGAGATAACACAAGCCATTTTTGCCATTTAATTTGATATAAACTGGTCCTTCTGGATGTGGTAAATCAGTTGGTGCTTGATAACCCAAAGCGCGAGAATAGGTTTTCATGGCTAAAATTCCCTCTTCGGCTGTATCAGCACAAATACCTAAGATTTGATAATCGGTAAGGCTGGTGAGAAAAATTAATGCCTCACGAGTGGGAACTTTTTCTGACGGTTTAAGAATGGGGGCAATATCCAGACAGTTAAATTTGTTGAGTATTTTCTTGGCTTCTGGGAGTGAGAGTTGCTGATGATTGGGAGTAGACATAATATTGATTTGTCTAGTTTTACGTCTGGTTCTGGTTTCGGGAGGGGGATTTGCTCACATTAGTGGCATTTTTGAACAAAATCAAGATTGATATGGCATATTCCCTGAGTTTTAGTAGGAATTTTTGCTGTATTGGTAGTCTTCACTGAAAATTAGCACATCTGGTTGATTGACAAGGTTATTATACCCTGCTGTTTGCGGCTGGGAACAATAATTTTAGCGACAATATTTTCTAATATAATTCCCAAAAGTGAAGTTTGCCAAATTACAAGTTACCAATTTCTCAAAATTATCTCTGCTGTTCCTAAAGGAAGATAACTGTATCTATTGCTTCAATATTGATAAGAAATTAACTCAATTATATGGTAGTATTAGCTGCAAGTAATTATTAATTAATGTGGCTATGCCATTTAAATCTCTCCGATTATCAAAAAGGCGTGAACATTCTGTTCGTCCCCTCCAGCGTCTATTTAAATATGGACATCAGTATGTTAAACAAATTCGTCTGGCTATTGGTGCTTCTATCCTCAATAAAGTTTTTGACTTAGCACCCCCTGTATTAATTGGGATTGCGGTGGATGTGGTTGTTAAGCAACAAGATTCTATCATTGCCCGGTTAGGTGTAAAAGATATTTATGGGCAATTTCTGATTTTATCCTTGTTGACGGTGATTACTTGGGTGTTGGAGTCATTGTTTGAATATGCCTATAAGTTACTATGGCGCAATTTGGGGCAGAATATTCAGCATAATTTAAGACTGGACGCATATAAACATTTACAAGAATTAGAATTAGCTTATTTTGAAGAACGCAGTACCGGTGGTTTAATGTCTATTCTCAGTGATGATGTTAACCAATTGGAGCGGTTTTTGGATGTGGGCGCAAATGATATTATCCAAGTCACTACTACTATTATTATTGTGGGGACTGCGTTTTTTATTTTAGCTCCTAGTGTGGCTGGGATGGCAATTTTGCCTATGCCATTTATTCTCTTTGGTTCGATAATTTTTCAGAAATTTCTAGCTCCTCGCTATGCAGAAGTTCGGGAAAAAGTAGGGTTACTAAATGGCAGATTATCTAATAATTTGAGTGGGATTACCACTATTAAAAGTTTTACAGCAGAAGCTTATGAAGCCGCGCGGGTAGAATCAGAAAGTAATGCTTATCGTCAAAGTAATGCTAAGGCGATCGCCTTATCTGCGGGTTATATTCCGATTATTCGGATGTTCATTTTAATCGCTTTTACCATCTTGCTATTATTTGGCGGGATGGCAGCAGTAGAAGGCAGATTGGCTGTAGGTGCTTATAGTTCTTTGGTGTTTTTAGTCCAGCTTTTACTGTGGCCATTAACCAGGTTGGGAGATACTTTTGATTTATATCAAAGGGCAATGGCTTCTACTAATCGAGTGATGGATTTGTTGGATACTCCGATGGCAATTCATACCGGAAATATTGATTTACCTGTAGATATGATTCGCGGGACTTTGGAATTTCAAAATGTGAGTTTTGCTTATCACAACAGAAACCCAATTATTCACAATTTATCTTTGGAAATTCCCGCAGGACATACAATTGCGATTGTGGGTGCAACTGGTTCAGGAAAAAGCACCTTAGTTAAACTATTACTGCGATTTTATGAGGTGCAAAATGGAAAAATTACTTTGGATGGGATTGATTTACAACAATTAAATTTGCGAGATCTACGCCGCGCTATTGGTTTAGTCAGTCAGGATGTGTTTTTATTTCATGGTACAGTGGGGGAAAATATTGCCTATGGCACTTTTACCGCTACCAACGAAGATATTATCATGGCGGCGAAAATAGCCGAAGCTCATGATTTTATTATGAGTTTGCCCCAAGGTTATGAGACAATTGTGGGAGAACGGGGGCAAAAGTTATCTGGAGGACAAAGACAACGGATTGCGATCGCTCGCGCAGTATTAAAAGATCCACCAATTCTCATCCTAGATGAAGCCACCTCAGCGGTAGACAATGAAACCGAAGCCGCAATTCAGCGTTCTTTAGAACGGATTACGGTCAATCGTACCACAATAGCGATCGCTCACCGTCTTTCCACCATTCGCAATGCTGATTGCATTTATGTCATGGAACATGGCAAATTAGTCGAAGCCGGAACTCACGAGCAACTATTAGAGAAAAATGGCATTTATACAAGTCTCTGGCGTGTGCAATCTGGGTTAAAATAAATGTCATCTCAAAAATATCTTGTAGGGTGCGTCAGAGTTATAATATTTTTTAATATCCACAGATTTTTATGTCTGACGCACCCTACTTGTATATGATTTATTGCCAAGTCTAGTGTGTGCAATCTCGGTTAAAATAACAAAAATAAAATTACCAATTAATCATCATGTTTAGTATTCCCCAACCCGAAACAGCAGAGAATAAATGGCGAGGACAGTTAGACAGATTTGTCAAAGATAATCAACCAGAACTAGCCGCACTTTTTTGGGGATTGTGGTTAGAAAATGGTAATAGTCAGGGAACTATCGGGATTGATTTACAACCAACTCCCCATTTTGTCTATTGTCCCCAAGGCGAAATAGAAAAATTAAATGAGCGAGTTGAAAATCGTCTCCAAGAAATTTTAGGAATTATTGATAATAACAAACCTGAAACAGAAGTAGTTATGATTGGAATTGGTAAAGGAGAAATTAAGTTAATTCAATTTGCCCCCAAATCATCACCAGAAACTTGTTTTCAGGAAATAGGAAAAGATGTAGATGGATTATTGGATTTGCTAGAACAGCGATTAGTTGAGCAAATCAGGGATTGATATAACCATTGATATAGATCAGGAAAAATCTAAGATCCCCGACTTCTTTTATTTGTTGTGTCCGCAAATTATAAATTAATGTCAGAAGTCGGGGATCTGGGTATACAGGAGTGCTATAACTGAATACTTACGGAAAAATACACAAACGTACTAATAACTTGGTTTAATTAAGAAAAAGAGGTATCACCAGAAAGATGATGATTTTGGCTCAAAGCTTAACTATTGACTCGGTTTTAGTAAACAACTGTATCCAGTTCACAACCTGGGGATTTTCCTCCCTCTTACTGGCGGAAGTTGTCAGAGATGCTTATCATGCTTTGTGCCATCAAATAACATGGTTAGCAAAATGGCACAATAAACATCATGCTGTGTACCGTCGAGATTTAACTTTAACTTCGCAAAAAGCCTACGTAGATTCCCAGTTGTATCACGATATCGTCGAATCAGTCATCCTAGTAATCATCTTAACAATAATTGCCTTACTAGCGCATCAATGGGGATTATGGTTAGGAGTCGCTTATGCTGTTACTTTTTTATACGGTGCATCACTCCGATATTTCCAAGGAACAATAGACACAGACTACAATCATTTACCCGGAGCATTAGACAAAATTCCTTCCGTTTGGTGGGTAAATAGAACCTATCATTGGCGGCATCATTTTGATGATGTTAATGCTTACTATAGTGGTGTATTTCCCCTAGTGGATAAAATACTAGGAACAGGACTTTCTCTCAAAGGTAAAACCGTAGCATTAACAGGTGCTTCTGGTGCATTAGGACAAGCATTAGCAGCAGAACTATTAAAGCATAATGCCAAAGTTGTGGCATTAACAACCAATCCTGAAAAAATCGCAATTCAAGAGCGGGTCAAAATTGTAAAATGGGAATTAGGTAATGAAATTCAACTAAAAGAAAGTTTAAATAAAGTTGACATTCTCATTATCAATCATGGCGTAAATGTGTATGGAGATAGAACTTCTAGTGCCATTCACAATTCCTATCAAGTTAACACCTTTTCTGCTTTGGAACTGATAGATGTCTTTTCTGCAACTGTCACAGGACCCCAAGACAAAGCCAGCAAAGAAATTTGGGTAAATACTTCAGAAGCGGAAGTTTCCCCAGCATTAAGTCCCTTGTATGAACTCAGCAAAAGAGCATTAGGGGATATTGTCACCCTCAAAAGATTAGATCAAACTTGTGTCATTCGCAAATTAATTTTAGGACCATTCAAAAGTCAATTAAATCCCTATGGTGTCATGTCAGCAAATCAGGTTGCCAAGGGAATTGTATTTTTTGCCAAACGGGATTTCAGAAATATTATTGTCACAGTAAATCCTTTGACTTATATCCTATTTCCCATCAAAGAATTTAGTACCTGGTTGTACTATCAGATTTTTAGTAAAGGGGTAAAAAGCAAATAATTATCAAGATAACGTTGCTAAATAAAATCTAACAGTCTCCTTTCTCTCCACCTCTGCGTCCTCTGCGCCTCTGTGGTTCGTATCAAATAAGATGACTGATGATTTGTGAAAATGCTATTAGCAACGTTATCCATGATATTGGGAAAAAATAAATATGAAACTAAATATTTAGACATTATGGGTATTGATTCCGTACAAGCATCCATGTTAAGCTATGTAATAACAAGTAACATCTAGTTTATACATTTTGCATCTCACCTTGATTAATCAGGAGTATCAAAAATGCCAGTAGGTTTGCCTGAATTTGTGGAAAACCCAGAAAATCGTTGTCCGGTAATTCTCTTGCTAGATACTTCCGGCTCAATGTCAGGAGAACCTATCCAGGAGTTAAATAGAGGTTTGGCGGCTTTCAAGGAAGATGTGATGAAAGATGCTCAAGCCTCTTTAAGTGTAGAAGTTGCTATTGTCACCTTTGGACCTGTGAAACTGACGCAAGATTTTGTCACTATAGACCATTTTACACCGCCCAAGCTAGAAACAGAAGGTGTCACACCAATGGGTGAAGCCATTGAATACGCTTTGGATTTATTAGAAACCCGCAAACAGACTTATAAAGATAACGGTGTCCATTATTATCGTCCTTGGGTGTTTTTAATTACCGATGGTGCGCCTACAGATTATTGGCAAGGTGCAGCGCAAAGGGTGAGTGAAGAAGAAGCACAGCGCCGAATGTTGTTTTTTACTGTTGGTGTTCAGGGTGCAGATATGAATAAACTCAGACAAATTGCCCCTCCAGAACGTCCTCCAGTGACCCTGAATGGCTTAGATTTTCGTTCTTTATTTGTTTGGCTTTCCACTTCCATGAAACGGGTTTCTAGTGGCAAAGTAGGGGAAGCTGTGGCATTACCGCCGGTGGGATGGGGGCAAATTACTACTTAGAGGGTGTCTGAAATGTTTTCAATACTTTAATTAACCCCTCTCCAAACCTCTCCCCGCAACGGGGAGAGGCTTTGAAACCCCCATTCCTTTGTAGGTAAGGGGAGATAGAGGAGGGTTTTTGGAGAAAGATTAGATTTTGAGGATTTATTTATTGTGGGTTGGAAAGCTATAGCGCGTTCTGCTGTGGGAACGAGTCATCAAGAGCAAAAAATACGTTGTCAAGACTGCGGAAATTGTCGCATTTTTAAGGATGTGATTGTGGGCGCAGTTGCTGATGGTGCTGGAAGTGCTAAATATTCTCATTTTGGTGCTGAATTGGCGGTAGAAACTGTAATTAAATGCTTTGCTGATATTAATGAACTTCCTGATAAACAAGGGTTTACTCAACCACTTTCGGAAATGGAAGCTAAGGAAGTTTTTACTAAGTTTGTCAAGGATGTTATTACTGCATTAAACAAAAAAGCAGATAATAATGATTATTCTGTTCATGATTTAGCTTGTACTCTTTTAGTTTTTATAGCGACTCCTGAATGGGTTGCAGCTATGCAAATTGGGGATGGATTTATGGTGGTGCATTCCCAAGATGCAGAATATAAATTATTGTTTGAACCAGATAAGGGGGAATTTTTCAACGAGACAACTTTTGTAACTTCAGCTAATGCGCTGGAGGAAATGCAGGTACAGGTAATTTCAGGAAAACAAGAGTTTATTTGTGCTTCTACTGATGGATTAGAAAAAGTGGCAATTCGCTTGAGTGACTGGAAACCTCATGCGCCATTTTTTAAACCTTTGGAGGAATATTTGCGAGAAACAGATAAACCAGGAGGAAATGATGATACTTATATTATGGATTTTCTCGATTCTAAAAGGTTAAATTCTCGCACTGATGATGATAAAACTTTGCTTTTGTGTTGTTTTGAAAATTAACCTATCACTCTGAAAACCTCTCCCTAACCCTCTCCTACGAGGAGAGGGGACATGAAAAAATTAGTTTTCATGCAGGGGTTTTAAAGCCTCTGTCCTTGTATGGGTATTTTTCAAGAACCTCTCCCTAACCCTCTCCTAAGAGGAGAGGGAACAAGAGAAAATGAGTTTTCATACAGGGCATTTTAAAGCCTCTCCCCTGCAAGGGGAGAGGTTTGGAGA
>NZ_JADEWA010000544.1:0-3227 GCF_015207865.1 Dolichospermum sp. LEGE 00246 | reverse complement strand
TTTTAAGATAGTTACCGACCTCTAACATTGTCGTTCGCGCCAGCGTGCCGGAGGCATCTAGCTAACATTACCCCAGAAATGGGAGGCTCTTCGGAGCAAAATATTATGTCCAAAGTATTTGTTTTAGGGACTTCCAATTAAAAAAATCCCCAAAAGTTTCTTGTGGTGCGGGACGAATTGCCCGCTAATTACCAAGGACGGGCAGGATGCCCATCCCACAAAATTGGGTAATTTATTTTTTGGTGTTCCCTTAGACACTGAAAAAAGACCACTGGACTCACAAAAAGGACGGTTACGAATATGGAAAATCAAAGATTTGTTAATTGCTCAACTGTCCCTCTCATTGTTTGTGCTGGCGCACAAAATTACTCAAGGGACGTTTCACAATTAACCCTCCATTCCTCCCATCACCAAACTGAGTACAGTTTTGGTGATGGGAGGAATGGAGGTTTAGATGAATATGAACAAGCTAACCAAATTTAGCAACAGCCAAAAGCCTGGAAAATTAAGTCAAATTTAACAATAAATAAATATGGTATAATGCCTTAATAATGTTAACAAGTAGAATAGAATATTTGTCTGTTGTCAAACACTGCTGCTATATATGTCCAAAATTTACACCGTAGAAATTAACCACCAAGGTACAAAATATACCCTGCAAGTTGCTGAAGATGAAATTATTCTCAACGCCGCCTCAGCTAATGGTTTAGACTTACCGACTTCTTGCGGTGCTGGTGTTTGTACAACTTGTGCGGCTTTGATTACAGAAGGAACTGTAAATCAAGAAGATGGTATGGGTGTAAGTCTAGATTTGCAAAAACAAGGCTACGCGCTGCTTTGTGTTGCTAAACCTCTTTCTGATTTAAAAATCGAAACAGAAAAAGAAGAGATTGTTTATAAAGCGCAATTTGGGAAAGGTTGATAATAATAATTAATAATTACCAATCACCAAAAAGTTTCTGTATTCTCAAAATCATCAAGGCAAAGGATTTAGGATTATGACAACTCACTTTATTTCCGCTGAAATCGAATTGCAAGAAACTCCCACAGAATTAGAAGAAGCGATTACAGCAGAATTGGAGAAACAAGGTGAACCCCTGCGTTGGGCTATTACCGCTGTTAATGAAGAAGCACAAACCGTAACAGTAGAAGCCGTAGTTACCGCTTAAACTTTTTCTTTGTGTCTTTGCGCGAAAAAAACCTGTGATACCCATCCAAAAACCATACACCGTAATTTTAATTATACCTACCGGCATTGGGGCAGCGATTGGCGGTTATGCTGGTGATGCGTTACCAGTAGCTAGAGTTATATCACAGGTATGCGATCGCTTGATTACTCACCCCAATGTTATGAACGGCGCAAGTCTATACTGGAATATCCCCAATGGCTTCTACGTTGAAGGATATGGTTTAGATAAATTTGCGGCTGGAGAATGGGGTTTACGTCCGGTTCGCAGTAATAGAGTCGGTTTGCTTTTAGACCAGGGTATCGAACCGGAATTAATGCTGCGACACTTGCAGGTAGCCGATGCAGCTAGAGCCACTCTAGGATTAAATATTACAAATCATGTTATTACTGATGCACCGCTAAACGTAGAATTACGAACTTCTCCATCAGGTGCTAGTTGGGGAACAATCGGCAATCCTGATAGTTTATTACGGGCTGCTGAAAAATTAATTATAGAAGAAAAAGCCGAAGCGATCGCTGTTGTTGCCCGTTTCCCCGACAATATGGACGAAACCGCAGTTAAAAACTATCATCAAGGTCAAGGAGTAGACCCTATAGCCGGTGTAGAAGCCGTCATTAGCCATTTATTAGTTCGTACCTTTAAAATTCCCTGCGCCCATGCTCCTGCCCTTGCCAGCACCCCACCAGAAGCAAATTTATCCCCCCGTGCAGCAGCGGAAGAATTGGGCTACACATTCTTACCTTGCGTTTTAGTTGGGTTGAGTAACGCCCCGCAATTTATTATTAATACAGAAAATCACAATTTTTTATCCACTGATATCTGGGCAGATCAAGTTGATGCTTTAATCATTCCTGCTACAGCTTGTGGAAGTAGTGCTTCATTGAGTTTAAGCCAGAAACAATGTCAAATAATTACAGTTGCAGAAAATAAAACTTTGATGCAAGTTCCTGCATCCATGTTAAGAATTCCCACCTTGCAGGTAAACTCATATTTAGAAGCAGTAGGTGTATTAGTCGCTCATAAAGCAGGTATCAATCCCTCCTCATTAACAATTAACAATCACCAATTACCAATTATTTTTTAAAATCCTGTGATTGAACAACAAAACCAAGAACCAGAAATACCCTATTTAACACGCACCCAAGTCTTAGTAGCAATGGGTGTAACCGCAATTATTCTCTGGACAGTTGCTAAATTATGGTTGCGCTGGGGTAATATCGCGCTTTTTAAGTGGCACTGGCAAGAACAAGATTTATTATTAGGAATTAGTTTAGGTGTAATTATTACCATATTAAGTGGTTTAGCTTATCGTCTTTCTCCTCCCTACCGCAAAAGTGCCGATTATTATCTAGAAATGGTTCTTAAACCGTTAGCTTTACCGGACTTAATTTGGTTAGGACTACTTCCTGGTTTAAGTGAAGAATTATTATTTCGAGGTGTAATGCTACCCGCTTTAGGCGCAGATTATACCGCTGTGATCGTATCCAGTCTTTGTTTTGGAGTCCTACACCTTAGCGGTCCCGAACAATGGCCTTATGTAATTTGGGCAACCATTGTTGGTATTATTTTAGGTTGTAGCACCCTATTAAGTGGCAACTTGTTATTACCAATAGTTGCCCATATCGTCACAAATTGGCTATCTAGCTACTTATGGAAAATTCAAAAACTTTAGATAAGTAATTGGACAAAAATATTTACAGTCATTGCGAGGGAAGGGAAGCAATCACAACCCTTGCGCTTGCTTCATTTCACTTCGTTCCATATGGCTAACGCCAGGCAACGCTTACGCAATGACATTGTGTAATTAATTCTGTCTCACTACTTAGCAGAGTAGGGATTTTTTTAATTTTTAATTTTTGGTGTTGCTGATAGCCTGCGTGGCGTAGCCATATTGAGGTATGAAATTCCCAAATTGAACCTTTAAAACTCTTACCTCTGCGCCTTTGTATGAGACTAGTAGTTCGTCAAATTTATTTTGACGGGTAATGATCGGAAAAAACTTCTGTTCTTCCCTCCCCTACCCCTGTCTCTTATACA
>NZ_JADEWA010000543.1:0-3230 GCF_015207865.1 Dolichospermum sp. LEGE 00246 | reverse complement strand
GTATATAATCTGCTATCTTACTTTAATTAATAATTAATTCTTTTTTCCGTTTTTGCGGTGAAAACCGCATTTTTTTCCAATTTTGATTAAGATTTGCCTTCAGTAGAAAAATCACTTATGCAAGTTCATCTGACTAATCGGCAACAGAATATACTTTATGCAACTGTACGTCACTATATTACCACAGCAGAACCTGTTGGCTCTAAAGCTCTAATTGAAGGATTCGATCTGGGTGTTAGCTCGGCTACGATTCGCAGTGTGATGGGTGTTTTGGAAAAATCAGGGTTACTTTATCAACCACATACCTCTGCGGGTAGAATTCCTTCTGATTCTGGTTATCGTATTTACGTTGATCAATTAATTAAACCATCAGAAACTTTAGCAAAAGAGGTAGAAACCGTATTACAAAAACATCTGCATTGGGAAGATTGTAGTTTGGAGGCCTTATTACAAGGCGCTGCCCAAATTTTAGCAACATTAAGCGGCTGTATTACTTTAATTACTATGCCGCAACCCACAACCGCAAAGTTACGACATTTGCAACTGGTGCAAATTGAATCAGAGCGAATTATGTTAATTGTGGTGACAGATAGTTATGAAACCCATTCTAAGGTGATGGATTTATTTTTACATAATCCAGAAAGTAAACCAGAAGCGGAGGTAATTGATCATCAATTGCAGATTGTTTCTAACTTTTTGAATACTCATTTAAGAGGACAGAGTTTATTAGAAATAGGCTATCTTGATTGGAGTAAATTGGATCAGGAGTTTAGAGTTTATGGTGAATTATTAAAAAGTTCTTTGGTAGAATTGACTCATCGCGCTCTAGCACCAACAACTACACAAATTATGGTGCGCGGGATTGGAGAGGTTTTACGACAACCTGAGTTTTCTCAGGTACAGCAGGTACAGACAATTATGCAATTATTGGAAGAGGAACAAGACCAACTTTGGCATTTAATTTGTGAAGAAGCAGAAATGCACGATATGAATAAGTCTAAGGTAACAGTGCGAATTGGCACAGAAAATCCTCTTGAACCTATTCGGACTTGTACTTTGATTTCTGCTATTTATCGGCGGGGTTCTGTGCCAGTAGGAAGTGTGGGAGTTTTGGGTCCAACTAGGTTAGACTATGAGAGTGCGATCGCTGTAGTTGCAGCAGCAGCAGATTATCTCTCGGAAGCTTTTAGTTAATTTCCATAAATTCATGTTGAGAAAAATCACTTTTGGTCTATTATGGCTAGGATTTGTTTCCTATGCCTTTTTCTTTGCTCCTCCCGAACAACCTGATACTTTTGAGTTAATCAAAAATCTCTCCACAGGCAATTGGCAAGGCATTAATCCTCTGATTATATCTTTATTTAATATCATGGGGATTTGGCCTTTTATATATAGTGCAGTCGTCTTTTTTGATGGTAGAGGTCAAAAAATCCCAGCTTGGCCTTTCGCTAGTGGTGCTTTTGCATTAGGTGCTTTTGCACTTTTACCCTATTTGGCTTTAAGACAACCCAATCAAAAGTTTATTGGTGAAAAAAAATTATTTCTGAAAATCCTAGATTCTCGCATTTTAGGAATTTTATTAACTATAGGAACGGCGGTTTTATTCGCATCTGGTTTACAAGGCGATTGGGGTGATTTTGTCCAACAGTGGCAAAGTAGCCGATTTATTCATGTGATGAGTTTAGATTTTGTGATGTTGAGTCTATTGTTTCCCACATTACTAGGAGATGATATGGCGCGACGAGGTGGGAAAGATAATCAATTATTTTGGTTATTTGTAATGCCTTTATTTGGAGCTTTGATTTATTTGTGTGTCCGTCCACCTGTAGAGATAGAAAATAAAATAGGAGTTGAGAAGCCTATAATCATCTAACTCCTAAACAATAAAATCAAAAAGGTGAGTATCCAGTTGTGAACATTTTATAACCCGATGTAATACAAATTAAGGAGAGAAAAAATTGCCATAAACTGGTAGGACTAAGAATTGCACGACTACTAATAAATACCGCCATAATACCCACGGAAATAGCAATCCATCCCAGATTTTTCATACTTTCTGAGAAAAAAACTAGCATCAATACACCTAATGTTAGTGCTAACACTGAAATATCAGCGGCAATTCCTCGCCACCAGTAAGGATAGACATTAGTTGTAAAAAATATATTTTTCCCAACTAAGTAAATACCTAAAATCAGCAAACCAAAGCCGGCAATTCTCATTAAAAAGCGCATAATTACCCTGATTACACTCAAAACAGTTAGGACATAGACTTTTATAAAATCACGAAAACCCTAGATTTGTAGGGGTAAAGCAAGAGCTTCATTGGTGTCAACTTAAGCTACAGGTGGCTTATTTGTTGGCTTCCACACTCACCCTACGCTATCATTCCCAGTTGGGTTATGGGTTTTACGTTAAGTTGACACCATTAAGCTCTTGCTTTACCCCTACCCAGAGAATCAAATAATTAAGCCGTGTTGCGTATAACTATTGATAATCGAGAACACCGCACTGAGTTTGACAAGGCTGGGGCATCATTAGCGATCGCCTCCCAAAAAATTGAGGAACAACATTTACGAGCTTCTGCTGATATTCTCGCCAAAGTTTCTGATGATTTAACCTCTTTACATTCATCAATAATTACGTAAGATAATGGAATTTTATCTTTAATTTTACCTTGCAATTCATGTGAATCTAATAATTGTTTTAACAGTGTTTCTGCGGCGATAGCTGCGCTCGCCGAAGGCATCGCGCTCAACCCAGGAACTTTACCAAGTGCTGACAAATCAAATCTAACGACGGGTAATTTTAAATTAGGTTGTGGTTTATTAAATATCCCATATTCAAACATTGCTGCTAATTTTAAAGCTAATTTAGAAGATTCTCTACATCCATTCTCTATTCTTGCTGTAATCTCATTTTGTAAGTCTTGAAAAGTTGGTGGTTTATTAGTCCAGGTGCTTACACTTTCCTGAGTAATACCCTTTTGTTTATAGCACTGACTTAATATTTCTATAATTAATCCCTCTTGATTTGCTCCCATTGTCAAGGCTTTACGCAATATTGCCGCTACTGCTATTCCTTGCAATGCTGGATCACCACCCTTAGAGGATGTTTGAAAAGTTTTAAATGTATAAATTGACCCCTCTGGTAAACCTCTCCAGTATTAAATGTTATTCCTTTTCCCTCTCCTAAAAGGAGAGGGTTAGGGAGAGGTGCGGGGAGAGGCTTTA
>NZ_JADEWA010000542.1:0-3250 GCF_015207865.1 Dolichospermum sp. LEGE 00246 | reverse complement strand
TCCCTACCCCTCCCTGACCCTCCCCTACAAGGGGAGGGAAGCGGAAAAACTTTTGTTAGCTGGAAGGGGGAGTCAATTATTTCCCTCTCCTTGTAGGAGAGGGGTTAGGGGAGAGGTCGTGTAACTAATAACTAATAAAGGACAAATATGCCAATTCAAACTTTAGATATTTCACCCGTTGGTAGAGTCGAGGGTGATTTAGATGTGCGCGTCGAAATTGAAAATGGATATGTGACAAACGCTTGGACTCATGCCGAACTTTTTCGCGGTTTTGAAATAATTTTACGCGGTAAAGATCCTCAAGCGGGGTTAATTGTTACTCCTAGAATTTGTGGAATTTGTGGCGGTTCTCACCTCAGTTCTGCATCTTGGGCTTTAGATACAGCTTGGGGAACAGAAGTTCCCAGAAATGCTATTTTAGCCAGAAACTTAGGGCAAATTGTCGAAACAATCCAAAGTATTCCTCGCTACTTTTATGGCTTGTTTGCCATTGATTTAACTAATAAAAATTATCGCCGTAGTCACTTTTATGATGAAGCTTGTCGGCGCTTTGCTGCTTTCACAGGTAAATCCTATGAAATCGGTATTACAATTTCTAGTAAACCGGTAGAAATTTACGCTTTATTAGGTGGACAATGGCCGCACAGCAGTTATATGGTAATAAATTGGGGAATCGCTGATATAGTCAGGATTTCTGAGGATAGGTCTGATTATTCCCTGGCTTTTCCTTAAATTAGACGATAAATCTACCCCCAGCTATATGCCATAACCAAAGATAGCAAGCAGTAAATCCATTTATTTTTCTCTGCCAAAAGTTATTTGGTTTTCTCAAATATTACCTAATTTTTCCCTAACTCTAGATTAGCGATGCCTTCAGCGCACTGGAAGCAACTCCTACAGCAAATTGTCATCAAACCCGGAACAAGAACCCCACCCCCAACCCCCTCCCCGCAAGCGATGAGGGGCTAAGATGTACTTATATGATTGGAAATTGCTGTAGGTCGCGCTTCGCTATCACATAACTGTGGTAAATTTTTAGTACGCAAAGAATAATCTAATGCACCCATCCTCTTTTAATCTTCTTACCCATTATGAATTTCAAACGATGGCAGGAACTCAAGCAAATCCTCACTGAAGACAAAGACTTGTCTAACATCTGGACATATTACATGGATCATTTTGGGGATCATCCCAAATTCATCAAATTGGGTCAACCTGTCCAGAATCCATATATAGATGCAGTTGTCAAAACAACCTGTCAACAACTATTTGGTCAAAACGTCAGAATTACCAATTTTCTCCTTATCCATATTCCCCGGCATCAATTTTTCCATGGCCCATTCCAAGCCAGCGGACGAATAGGTGGTGTGATTTTCTTTGAGGATATCAAAGTCGGTTTAATGGGTATTTCCGCACACTTTCCCCCAACTGATGAGGTGCAATATTCCCGGTTTACCGAAGTAATGGATCTATCACCACCAACAGGTCATGATTTAAACTGAAGCCTTCCTGACCCGCCCCAACCCGAAAATCGTCTAAACTTAAAGAGTTCGCTAACTGCCAAAATCCTATGTCTCGCTGGTTTAATATTGCAGGTCCATGTAAACTCGAAAAACACTATACCATCTCAGCCACAAGTCGTCTTCCTGACCTATCAATGCTGATTGAACAAGAAAGTTATTTTGTCCTTCATGCACCACGACAAACAGGGAAAACTACGGCAATGTTAGCCCTAGCACAGCAACTTACCGCCACAGGACGTTATGCAGCAGTCATGGTATCAGTAGAGGTGGGAAGTGCATTTAATCATGACCCAGGTGCGGCAGAATTAGCGATTTTGGGAACTTGGTATGATAATATTTCCATCCGTTTACCCAAAGAACTACAACCACCTGTAAAACAATGGCAACAGGAAGAACCAGGAAACAGAATTAAGGCTTTTTTACAAGGTTGGGCAAAAGCTTCACCCCGACCTTTGGTAATATTGATTGATGAAATTGATTCTTTGCAAGACCAAACTCTAATTTCAATTTTACGTCAATTAAGAGATGGTTTTCCCAATCGTCCCGAAAATTTTCCGACATCTGTGGGATTAATTGGTTTAAGGGATGTGCGAGATTATAAAGTAGCATCTGGTGGTAGTGACAGATTAAATACATCCAGTCCTTTTAATATTAAAGTTGCTTCTATAACTATGAGAAATTTTAATCTTGAAGAAGTAGGAGAATTATATCAACAACATACAGCAGCAACAGGACAAATTTTCACACCAGAAGCAACTGCAACAGCTTTTAACTTAACCCAGGGACAACCTTGGTTAGTGAATGCTTTAGCTAAAGAAGTTGTGGAAAAAATGGTTAAACATAGAAATATTGCTATTACAAAAGAACATATTTTAAAAGCAAAGGAAATATTAATTGCTCGTCAAGATACTCATTTAGATAGTTTAGCTGAACGCTTACGAGAACCAAGGATAAAAGCAATTATTGAGCCGATGTTAGCAGGTTTAGAATTGGGGGATATACCCAATGATGATATTCAATTTGTGATTGATTTGGGATTATGTAAAATGCACCCCTACGGAGGTTTAACTATTGCTAATCCCATTTATCGGGAAGTGTTACCCAGGGTACTAACGGTGACACCAATGGCTTCTTTACCAATGATTGCACCAACTTGGTTAACCCCGGAAGGTGAATTAAATATAGATGCGTTACTGGCAGCATTTATCAAATTTTGGCGACAGCATGGAGAACCGTTATTAGGTAGCACTGGCTATCATGAAATCGCTCCCCACATTGTATTAATGGCTTTCTTGCATCGTGTTATTAATGGTGGTGGAGTCTTGGAACGGGAATATGCAATTGGTAGTGACAGAATGGATTTATGTCTGCGGTACAAAGATGTAACGTTAGGTATTGAGTTAAAGGTATGGCGGGAGAAAAAGCGAGATCCTCAAACTGATGGTATTGAACAATTAGAATCCTATTTAGGGCGTTTGGGGTTGGATTTTGGTTGGTTATTTGTCTTTGATAGGCGTAAAAATGCCCTACCAATGGAGGAACGTTTGTCAACGCAGGTTGTGGTGACGGAAAATCAACGTCGGATTACTGTGATTCGGGCTTGAGTGTTATGTTTTTTGTTTCACGCAGAGGCGCAGAGGCGCAGAGAGGGGAGCGAAAAAAGGGAATTAAGTATAATTTTTTCTTTCTATTGAAATATAAACCCGGTTTTTTATCAATATAAATAC
>NZ_JADEWA010000541.1:0-3266 GCF_015207865.1 Dolichospermum sp. LEGE 00246 | reverse complement strand
GAGCCTCATCAACTGCATTCCTAGTCAGAGACTCCCCCACTCCCCCACTCCCCACTCCCTGTTCCCTATTCACAAATACTAGATTGATCTGATTGTAAAATAGAGATGTCTTTAGCTAAATCTTGCAGTTCAGAAAATTTCAGTTGCAATATTTTAGGATTTTCTGATGCAGGATTAGATTTTTGACAAACACGCAAACTTACATCTGGATTATTTCCACCATTAGGATTAGGTTTTTTATCTATAACTTGGAAAAAACTTTTAGCAGGGAAAGGTTGCTTATTTAAGGTTATGAGACTATTAGCTTGAATCACCCAATTAAGAGAGAGATTATCTAAAGTTCTTTGTGCCGTCAAAGGTGGCGGTTGACTAGAAAATGGAGACGGAGAAGAAATTATTGTTGTTGGTGACTTAATTTGGAGTTTAAACCAATATCCCAACAAACCAGATGATAACGTCAACCCTAGGAGAATAAACAACTGTAATGGTAATTGGGAAAGTTTAGCAGTCTTGCGTTCAGAAATAACTTGAGTTTTTGGATTATTAATAAAACTCTGCCCATTGGCTGTATCATCACCGGCTGAGTATAATTCTGTGTCAGGTAAAAGATGAGAAATATCCGCTGTAATTATCGTCTCTGGTTCAGAGTATTCAACATGATAATGTACTAAGGCAATAGTGGCATTATCATGTCCATTTTTAGTATTAGCAATTTCTATTAATCTTTGGGCAACATCTTCTATACTTGTTTTTCCAGAGAGAAGAGGTAATATTTCAGTTTCCCAAGATTCTTCCACTCTATCAAAATCACTCAGACCATCGGAAGTGAGTAAAAAAACAGCATCTTCATCAACAATAAAGCGTTGAGATGTGGGATGTAGAGAGGTACTTTTACTCATTCCCAATGCCTGAACCAATGAACCAGAACCCCTATGTTCTAAAGCTTCCCTGTAAAGAGCATAGCCTAAGCGGACTTCGCGGGAGGCGACATCATCATCTAAGGTAACTTGATGACAACCATGATGAGTAATCCAATAGGCACGACTATCACCGACATGGGCAATATATATTTCATGGGCAATAGGTAAAGCCATGACAATAGTTGTTCCCATGCGTTGTCGCCCTTGACGATGTTCGTTATCGTTACGCTGGCTGATTTTGTCATTAGCTTTGGCTACTGCCCGTTCTAAGTCCAAAAGTAGTAAGGATGGATCTATGTTGTCGGTGGGAACTGAAGTCAGTTCTTTGACTTGTTTATAAATAGTTTCAATTGCGAGGTTGGAAGCCACGTTACCGCCTTCATGTCCACCAATACCATCACAAACAATAGCTAGGGTGTTCTCTGTCGGCGATTTAGTGATTAAAGTGTCCCCAGCGGGGTAACAAGCATCTTCGTTACGGGGGCGGCTCGGTCCTGGGTCTGTTTTAGTGTAGATTTTAATTGTAGCTGTTTGAGATTTTGCTAATTGGCTCAATCCCTGATCTAAAATTTTAATTAATTGACTCGATGAGTTAATTTCTCCTTTAATTAACCAATCACATACTTGCTGCACAAATGGAGCAATATTTGGTTTAGTAGTTGGGAGCAGTTGCTGCCAAAATTCTCCTAATTGGCATAATGTCGGCGAGTTTTTGTCATCGAACCGTAATTCTAATAAGCGAATTAGTACCCCTTCTACTCTTAATAAATAATTATCTAAGAGGCTAGATGCTACGCCTTCAATGAGTAGGGGCTGCCATAAATTTGCTAATTGCCACAGCCAATGAATTTGACGCATTGATGAGGCTTGACTCCAAGAATCGTCTAAGCTTTGACATAGACTGACTTGAGTAATGCTTGCATTAACTATTAATGGTGGTTTTTCTAATAGTAGTATTTCTGTTTTGGTCTGCCCATTACTTAAATTGAGGACTCCATAAACTTGTGGGATGTGGAGACGATAGGTAATTAGTTTGAGGTAGGGTCTAATTTTTTCTAAATTATCTAATTCAGGTATTTCGGGCAATAAACCAGGTTTGATATCTAAAAGTATGGATTTATTAATGACTAAATAGCGATCGCCCGCGTCGCTTAAAATAGACCCAGGATGACAGTGGCTAAAATCACTGCCCACAGCCCAGAGATAACGCTTCGGCAAGGGAGTGGAACACTGCTGGCAAAATTTGTGGGTGAGGGGATTAGCCGATTGACAATATTCATTTGGGCAGCAGAGCGTTACCGCGTCATTTTCCATAGTTTTCCCACCGATTCTGCAATTAGCATTTTCTTCAACAGTATTTGGTAGCTATAGTTACTACCGCGCACATTTTTAGCAACCCACAGATTCATCATAACTTTTATTGTTATGAGAATATGTAGCGATAGCAGAACTAATTCTCAATCTGTCACTAAAACTTGACATAGCCGGCGAATTATCTTCGCCAGGACTAAGTAAGTATGTACTATATTTATTGATTGCTACTGGTTACTACTTGGGGTAGTCCCATACTGTAGTTAGTAACCCGACTGGAGAGATTATAGCTAATTTCACCTTTTTGGAGGAGCGATCGCAGATAATGCTCCAAATCTGAACCAATCCGGCGTAAGTTATAATCTGTCAGATCCTCGCCACTAGATGCTTCTACCAGTTGATCAAACTGGCGATAAACTTTTTGCAAAGCATCTTCGTTCCAGTTGAACTCGTTGTCTGGATCAATATCTAGTGTCAACACTTGATTACTCGGAATCAGTTCATCTTTGTCCATTTCTGCCGCAAAAATGCGAACATGACGGGTTGTGGACTTGAGCAGTATCAGGTTATCCATAAATTTGGGTGTAAGAATTTAGCTGAATTACACTGCAATTATTTTAACTGCTATCTTCGAGCTTACAGCAGAAATGAATGAGAAATTGACATACTCACCGACCTGAAGGTGCGGTGATTCTTGACGCTTCACTGACTGACGCTAACCGTTGCTAGTCTTACTCTGTCTCTGCGCCCGTTTAGAGTTGTGGCAATGCCCTATCCCGACACTTCGGCTTGGCTCAGTGCAAGCTTTATTTATATTTTTTGCGGCGTTCTCGTCTCGGTCGTGTTCAGTCCCACAATTCAGGCACTTAACCGACCGAATTTTTAGATCAAGTTTCCCCCATTTGTAGCCACAAGGGGATTGCGGGAAGGCTGGGAGCCGCGTCTCTTTAGAGCGCGGGGGAAAGCCTACCCGTGCGGTTTTAACCGCTGCCAATATTCTCAACTATGATGCGGGTCATTAATATATCTTTCTAT
>NZ_JADEWA010000063.1:0-17010 GCF_015207865.1 Dolichospermum sp. LEGE 00246 | reverse complement strand
TGTCAGTTGTATTTTTACACTTTATTTAGCTCTTTAAAAACCATCATTTGATGTAAAGTGGTAGGCTTTTTGATGTATTTTATTTTGGTTGATTATTCCTAAATTCAATTTCTACTCCAATCAGTGATTAAGTGGAATGTGGGGATAAACTGGTTGAGTAGATGGGGTAGATGGGAGGCAATACTATTCGCTTAACGAAATTTTCCATCTGAAACCCCCTTGTATAAAACCAATACCCCTTGAAAATGTTGTATTTGTGAAGGATATAGAGAACCTGTTAGCCAAGTTCGAGCGGTAGCGTACCCTATCGCAATATCGGCACAGGTGGTGGCAACTATAATGAGTACATTCAAGGTAACTATGTTCAGGTAATCACTACGCTGCCGGACAACCCCAAAGTCTTGCTGAAGCTGCTGCTGAGATTCAAAAGCTACTCGTACAGTTAGAGCAGTCATACTCGTCATACTCTGCTGCAACTACGGCTGAAAAAATGGCGATCGCTACAGAAACCATCAATCAAACATAATGATTATCATTTTTATTTCCTGTATATTTAATTTCCTGCAAGTCCCTTAACTTATTGGATAAATTTTTCAAATTAAATCAGTAAATTATCGGTTGTATACCATTGGTGACAAGTTAAGACTGTAAGTCTTTTGTCAAGAGGCTTGCAGAAAATTATTGAAAAAAAACTGGTCAGTTCCTCGTTGAATATCCGGAAAAGGAGCGATAATTAACTTTACGTTTGGTTTTCGCTTCTGTTTGATAATACCTAAATCTCGATTTTGAGGGTCAGCAAAATATTTAACAGGGTCTGTTACCTTACCTTTTTGATGAGCCATAGTGAAATGATAAAGACCACGATAAATCATTTCTAATGAAATATCATCAAAAGGCAGAGAAAGTTCATCCGCTACAGCATCACCTAAATCTAATAAAACAGCATAAAATAACCACGTTGCCCAAATCTGTAACTTAATTCCATTTATTGAACCCGTCCATAAATAACTTAAACCCAAAAGTCTTTTTACCGTATTAAAAGCATCTTCAATCCGCCAACGTCGCCTATATAAATCTGCAACTACATAAGGGTAAAATATGAGGATCTAGGACGCTAGTTAAATAAGAATGCCATGTTTTTCCTGACCGTACTTCAACCAAACGTAAAGTGATAAATGGAGTCTTTTTTGTGCCAGAACCGAGACGTATCTTTGTATCTCGCAATCCATAACTATCTGTAAATACTTGTTCTACTTTGATTGCTGCTCCCTTTTTAATTCTCGTAATGAAATCAACTTTTTTCTCGATTAATTGATGCCAAAAATTAAAATGATAGAATCCTCTATCCAACAATAGTAAAGTTTTTTCGGTCACTAAATTTAAGATATTTTCTTCTAGTTTAGTATCAGAAGCTTTGGGATTTTCTTCAAACCAAATCTCAACAGGTAGTCTGGTCATTAAATCAATGACTGTACTTATCTTGCCTGCTAATTGTCCATAATGAGCTTCTTCTAAACTTTTTAATTTTCTAAACAATGCCTCCAATGTTGAGCCATCTACTATCCAAATTTTCTCGAATTTTGATAATGTAAATTGAATACTTTCTGGTAATGGACGTTTATTTCTACTGTGCCAAGCTGTTCTTAAACTTGGTAATAAATCTTTAAATACTTTCTCAAATAACTCATTGGGAAATGTTAAAAATCGTTGTGATACCGCTTGTTGACTAACTTTTGTAGGATTACACCACAGAAAACCGTCTCTGGCTAACATTCTTGTCAGTTCTCTGACTCCTGCTACATCTCGCCACAATAATGTTAACACCGCAGCCATCATCAACGGTAAATTCAATATCCGCTCTCTGAGTCCTAATTTTCGGTAGTAATTTTCTTGATTTGTAATTGCTGGTGTCAGTAATTTTTCCAGTTGCTCTGCAATTACTTTGTCTTCCACCATTGGCCTATGTTTCTTTTTGGCGTGGTATCTGTTGCTTTTTTTACTGGTAGTCATGGCTGGACTCAATCGCTCAATTACTTGTCTATCCTCAGTTTCCCACAATTTTGATCAGTGCAAATACTACCCTTGACAATTTCCCTTTTTCCTTAACTTGTCACCAATGGTTGTATACTGGCAAATATTTAATTTTTAGCCTAAAATTAGCTATAAAAATGTAATTTATGAGGTATTGAAGTGGTATTGAAGTACAATAAATTAAATTTTTCTTTCAAGGTCCGGATGCGTTTGCTATTTCAAAAGGTAAAGACCCTATGAACCCAGAATCATTCTTGGCTCAGGATGATGTTGCACCGTTAAGTATTGCTCTAAACCAATTTGCGATTAAAATTAGCGCCAGTGAACGCCAAGATGTTTTGGAGAGCGCTGGTATCGATACTGCTTTATTAAGCAACTTGAAACTTGATGCCAAGCCCAACAATTTTGCTACTGCCTTAGTAGCAGCATTTAGAACATACCGCATCTCAAATCAAAGATTAGAGTACCATCCATTAGTAAGTCTACTTAAATATTTGTGTGATCTAGCACCTATCTATGAAATAAACGAATATAATGTAGCCTTATTTACCAAGCTTGTGGAACAGGGACAGGATAACTTTAAAGCTTTAGCTATGCGTAGTGCTGTGGGAAGGATAGAGTCAAAATTCCCCCGTGCTGCTCCGGCATCGCTAATAATTAATACAGCCGCTCGTTCGCCTATTTCCTCTAACATTTCAGAAACAGCCTTTGCCTCAAGCATCGCTGGATGCCGATATAAGTATTCATCTGGGTAGTCGTGAAAATAAAATACATTGGTTGTTCTCAACCGTCCTCCCCGTTGTGCCGTTTCCACCAACTGCCGCGATAAATCGTGAAACGGAACCATTGAGCCTTCCTGGTCAATTAGTAGCACCAAATCCGTGCGATTTGTACGCGGTGGCATCATTACAGGTTGCAGTAAAATACCCTCACGCCCAATTTTCGCCACCGTCGCGTCCACATCTAATTCTGTAGGTACTCCTTGGCGCACCGGACGACGCAGATAACGCCAGCATTGCTTCATTTGTCGCTTAGTCACAGGGAAATATTCTGTCAACAGCATATAACGATGGCGTTTGAGTTCCCTATCCCTGCGAATACTCCGCACAGCTTGGACAGCTTGTACTGGTTCCGGTGTAATAGTGGGAGTTGTTTCTAAATTAGATATTACTTCATCATCAAGAGGAAATTCTTCAGATGTTGGTGTTTCAATTGAGTCGGATTCGTAATTTTCTGGTGTAAATGAGTTGGAAATTAAAGTTGAAGTGTCATTACTGGATGTAGGTTCATGCAAAGATTCTGGAGAATTTATAGGGTGTAATTCGATTTGTTTCCACATCTCCCCAAATAAGCGTTGAATCAGGCGATTTTCTTCTTCAGATTTTGCCCACAACATACAGCAAAGCTGCTCTAATTCCTGGCGACTATTAACACCAACCCCGGCTTTTAAACTACGCACAACCACCAAATATTCTTCAACCCCCAACGGCAAACCATGTCTCTGTCGCAGGCTGTTAAAAATATCTAGCAGTGGTAGTTCTTCAAGTTTCATATTTTTTTAAATACCGCAGATGGTCTTCCCATTTCTTCAACAGAACTTCTGGAAAAGGTATTTCTCCCTCTAACTGCTTTAACACCTCATCTTCAGGAAATTGCCGCAACACTGCAAACCAATCTAACAACTCACTGGTGCTAACTTTTTTACCTGCTTTCCCCTTCTCCATTTTCTGCCGCAATTCACTAAAACACTGTACAGCAGCTTTTACTAAATTGGGTAATAATTCTCCAAAATGTGACTTGACAATTTCTTCTAATTGTTGTTTATCTGGAAACTGAATATAATAAAACAGACAACGCCGCAGGAAAGCATCTGGTAAATCCTTTTCATCGTTGCTAGTAACGATAATAATTGGAGGGTAATTTGCTTTGACTTCTTCCCCCTTTTCTTCAATTGTAAATTTCTGTTCATCTAACTCTCGTAACAAATCATTGGGGAAGTCAATATCAGCTTTATCAATTTCATCAATTAAAACTACGGTGCATTTTTCATTTTTAAATGCACGTCCCAAAGGACCCAATTTAATATAATTATCTAAATCTTTGACTTGAGAATTGCTTACTTCCCCCATGCGAGAAAGTTGAGCATCATGTAAGCGTCCAACCGCATCGTAGGTGTAAAGTCCATCTCTGGCTCTGGTTGTAGATTTTATATACCAAGCTTCGTAGGGTAAACCCAATTCGTGAGCTACTGCTTGTGCTAAACAGGTTTTACCACATCCAGGTTCACCTTTGAGCAATAAGGGACGTTTTTCTAAGAAGATAGCCAGATTGACGGCTGTGATGAGTTCTGGTGATGGCAAATAAGGGAATAATCCTTTGCTTTGACACTCCTGGGGTGAAATTGATTTGCCTGTATAATATGGCTTGTCTTTGGTACTAAGTATACTTATTAAATCAACCATTTTGCTGCCCACTCTCCTTCCCAATCATAACCGAACTTTTCGTAGATTTTGTCACAGACAAGACTAGGAATACCATTACATGGTTCTTCTAATAATATTTGAGCATCTAAAGTATCAGGTATTTTTATTGAACTCTTCATCTTAACATTGCGAATCCATTTATTAAGTATATCTTCTGAAAAGGGATTTACAGCAGGCAATTGATAAAATTGATTTAAATGCAAATTATTTAAAGTAATTAAAGCATTCAATTTTGAATCATCTTCATAATTATCTACCAAAAACATTAATAAATACGTTTCTTTAACAGGCGTATTTTGTGTTGATAATTCTACTAAGGGATGCCAAAAATTATGCAGCCACTCAGAAAGAATACAGGGTGGCATAAAGTTCACTTTGTCAAAAATAATTATTACATCTTTTGTCTGCCACCGTTCACAAATTTTTTCTATAATTACTGAAATAGGAGTATTTAGAGGTAATAAGAATGAACGCGCTAGTTGTTTTCTTAAACTATCAAAACTTATAGAAGCAGTTCTATTAGTAACATCATTTCTAATTGGCTGATTATTTCTCCAAGTAGATGTCAATCGGACTAACTGTGTTACTAATAAATCTTGTCCATAATCTGCTTTTCCGTGTACCAGAAAAGCTGCTATGCGGTGCGATTTCATTATGTTATCAACAAATTCTACTTGCTCGTTAAAGTCAATATCAAGAATTAGATCAAAAAGTAAATTGGGTTGTATGTGAGTACCTTGAAGTTCTAAAATAATTTGATTAAACTTTTCATGTGTATCATGACCTACATTTTGGCTAATTTCTTTGAGAAAAGCGCAAAGTGCCGATTTACCACAGTTAATGACACCTAATAAATCTAGTTCCTTGATTACATAAGTCATAAAATTGTCCTTTGATGTGTTCCATATCACACGCTGCGATATTTTTTCATCAGTGCCTAGAGATTTTATTAAATAGGCTTTACAGTCCTTGTCATCGTTGATATGTTCCATGAGAAGGGGTAATAATTTTTGAATTAATTCGCTACTTAGTGTCATTGACTAACTACACTCAATCAAAAAAGTGATTATATTTAGTGACTCTGAATGGAAAATGATTACATATCCAGAATTTATAGTAAATGAATATCCAGTCAACTTAAGCATTAACAGTTTATTGATAGTAGATTCTGAATTACCTCACGTAACTTTTTCCAGACAATTTCTCCCTTAAAATTTTCAAAAAAATTCGATGGTTGATTATAGAAGTAAAGTCTTTTTTGAGTAATCTCGTAAATTACAGGTACTTCATACCATAGTAAGTCCAATCTGTGGTCTAAGGGATTAGTTGTTTGCACTTCAGCCGCAGTTCTATCATCAAGTATGTCAACAATGGCAACTGCAAAACAAATATTAGTAGGTACTCTGAAGTTATATAATGCTTGACCAATTAATGAGGAATTTACTAGCTTCTTAGCACGATCTAGACTTTGAGCAGAAAATCGCTGTAAAATCTTCATATTTATATAACTAAATTCAGAAAACATAAAGAAAGTTTCTCCACGCATATTGATTAATCCAAATGGCAACTCAAAATCTATAATTCTAGCAACATATTTAAATTCATTGTTACCATGAATAAAATTGTTGCGAATATCTAAACAACCTTGTTCTCGAAGTTTATTTAGAGTAATAGTAAAATATTCTTCTACATCTTGACGATAAACTTCAGAGACTTTATCTAGAGTCAATTCTTCTTTAAGTTGTAGCGACAAACTTTGAATTTTGGGCTGAATATCTACACTTGTACTTTCATAAATGACCTCTAATAATGCACAAATGGCAGGTTTCCCAGAAGTAATTTCTCCAGATAATACCAGTTCGTTTACCATTTGGGGAATGAATACATCTACAGGTGTATCCCATGCCAGACGGTTTGAAACGGTTGCATTAGTCCCTAAAGCCATAGTCAGATAAGCCTGACGTTCTTGCTTGTCCCGCATAAATGGTCTTAGGATAAGCACTAATTCTTGAATGATTTTTCCACTGAGTTCTGCCATCTAAATTATCCCTGTAATCTTGTATAAATTTCCGGTGCGTTGTTTTTTAGATCATTCAAGAGAGCGATCGCACTCGTTCCTGCATTGCGTAAATACCTTCGTTGCGTACTTGGTTCTACTAACATACCACCGCTATGGTGAATCCCAACTACCTGAAAATCATCATCGAAAACAGGAGAACCTGATGAACCTGGTTCTGTACTAGTAGTATATTGCAACACTTGATTATCGGCATAAGCGACAAAGTTATTCTGGATGGAGATTTTCTTTAAATGACCACCTGGATGTTGAATAATTGCTACACGGTCATCTCGCCGCATTAATTTACTTTTGAAGATTAAGGGTTTGCCGAAGTCGGGTACTTCTTTCAGGGTTACCACCGTGTAATCCAGTTCTTTATTAGTGTAAAAAGAACCTTCAGCTAAAGCTCCAGTAGTCTGCGTTGGGCATTGCTTACCGTTAACATCCAGTTGATAATTAAAGCTAAAATCACTTTTCTCGGCTACTTCTTGACTATTAATAACGTGATTATTGCTCATTAATAAATTAGGTGCAATCATAAACCCCGTACCCAGACCTTGTGGAGTTTTGATACGCACCACGGCTTTTGATGCTTCCAGAGCTAAGTTTAAAATGTAAATATCGCGTAATGTGTTTTCCCCAATAATCTTTTCTTTGATATCAGCTGTACTATCCATTCCCTTCCAGTTGCCAATTCCACGGCTAGGACTGACTGGAACATCAAGGGGGTAGTTCTGAAATAGTTCTACGATAAAGTCTTTATCTTCATCCCCAGTGTAAGGCTGAATATAGTTGAGGAAGACAGCGAGGGCTTCTTTATCGTAAGCAACTCGTCCAAATTGAGCTAAAAATCGCACCACTTCCACAGAAACACCCATCGGTGTACCATCCAAATCTAACCGCGCCATAATAATATCTGCTTGGGCTACACCTTCTAATGCACCTGCGACTAAACGACGGCGATCGCGTACATTAGCAAAGTCGGGCAAATTCTGTACGATACGGCTCAGTCCTTGGAAGTCAGTTTGCGATAGCTGAATAGTCAATGTCTGCACTCCTATAGCAAGTTGAATAATATTTAAGTGTTTATATTAACACACAAAATACTGTGATTGGATGATTTTCACTATGTTTACAGTAAGTACCAGTGGAAGTATGTGTGACAGGCTCCTTTGCTGGGGGTTGAATCATAATAATTAAGTATTCAAGCTGAAGTTCCTCGTTTCTCTAACTGTTCTCGAAGTACACTCGCAAGGGGAATACCAGCTTCTACCAATCGATACACTAAATTAGAGTAATGTTTTAGGATTGCCTTATTATTACGAATCTGCCGCTCAAAACTGATCCAAATACGGTTTAATAATTCTGCTGTCCGTCTTCCATTCCCACGCTCTTCATTCCAAAGGTCATGAATAGCATTATTCGCGCATCTATTTAACCATTCAAGTGTTGGTTCTGGTGCAAACTGTTGACCAATACCGTCGAGCATTGTAAGAAGATGGCTATAGGCATAAGGATGATGACCAGCTACGCTAACCCACTTATCAAAAATATCAATAAAAAGGTGGGCGTGCTGCCAATTTTCCTTAATACGAGATTTACCATACTGGGTAAAGATGATCAGTTGTAATACTTCCCCAGTGTCCCGATCAAGGTAGTCATCACTGGTTGTTCTAGCAATTTCTGGACTATCCAATACCCAGTTGCAAATTTCTTTCCAAGTTTCTAAAGCTTGTGTGCTTGGCCCGTCAATGTAGGCAATTTGATGACTAATATATCCATCAAGAAGATAGGCTGTCAGTTCTGGAACCTGAGACCAATTGTCTCGCAATGGTGTCAAAATGTGCTGACGAATTTCCTCTACACTTAAAAATTTTGCTAAATATGCTGCCCAATTAAAGATAAAAGGATTCCACGTATAGGGCTTATGAGTCTGGGAATAACTTTTATCTTTCACTGGCAAGTTGTCTACAATTGTTCGAGCTATTAAATCGTCACATAGCTGAATTAATTTGTCTTTTATATCGGGGTCTCGACACAGTTCTGTAAGTGGCAAAGCATAAAGTCCATATTGAGTTTTACCATGAACAAAAACGATATTTTTTGTGGTAGGAATTCTAGGTAAATCCGGTATTTCATCTTTTGCTAAATAATCAAAATGATTCTGAATTACATTGTCTTCCCAAGTTTCTAACTCCTCAAAGCTGGTTTCAAATTGCCCAACACGATTTCCATAGTAAAGTTCCCCAGGAATTACAGATAGCGAGAGACAAAGGCTTAATAAATTCCAACATAATACTGGATCGATATTCCAGGCATTTCCTAGACCAATAAATACTGCTTTTACTACTTCTCCAGCATCGGAAAAGTGCCTCACTGACTCACTTATTAACTGGAGAATCTGTTGCCGTACTTCAGTATCTGCTATACCATGAGCAATCAATAAAGCTAAACTCCGTCCAGCATAAACTTTTACGCTAGACGGGGACATATCATACATGGATGCTTTAGGCATACGAGCCGCTGCAAGTAAAATAGCACCACTCCACTCTAAATGATTCTGTGTTCTTGACCAATCAAAATCTGCAATGAGAATAGCTGCGGCAACACCAACTATTACTTGAAAACGAGTAGCATGAGCATGAATATCTTCTTGCTCCATTTCAGCAAAATCTTCAGATGTTTGTAATTTCTTAGCTGCGGTAACAGCCTCTTCTAAAGTCATTCTCTCATTTGCTTTACCATTTTTTATAGTCTCTTCTGCCCATAGGTACACACCAAGCCGAAATTCCAATTCAATGTTAGCTTTAAGAAGCTCCTCATTGCGTTTTCTAATTTCTTCGGGACGCTCAACCCAGATGTGCCAATTTTCACCTACTTGCTGTTGCCGATAATTTTCTCTCCTCCCAAATACTTGATAGTTTTCCATCTTTTCTCTAAGAGCAGTCACAGTGTTTGGGTCTGTTTTTTCTTGTTGATAACGAAAGGGTAGATTTTCTGTAAATTGCTCAACAGCTTGCTCGAATGTAACTCTTAAAAATTCATCACTTGACAGAACATAATACATTGCTAAACCTCTAATCTCCCGAGAACGCTGCGGTCTTTTATTTCGCCTTTCCAGAACCTCATAATATAATTTCTTGCTCTCATTCCATTCCCATTCCTTAAAGCCATCCCATGAATTGGTGCTGTCATAAGCTAGACGACTTATGTCCATTTCCCAAATGTCGGGACAGCTTGCAATTGGCAACGCTACTTTTGAGCACTTTTCAGGATAAGCAAGTGCCATACTTAAGCAAATACCTAGTACAGCAACAGAATTGCTCCCAGATAAAACCTTCTCAAAAAGAGCTTCAACATCTCTACCTGCTTCAATCTGTCTCTCCATCCACTCTTCTAATGCCATCAAGGCAGAAATTACAGTATATGGGCCAACAGTTGTTCCTCGAAACCAACAATAAACTTGAGTATCACCCCAAAATTCACGATAACCAGAGGGGAAATTAATAGTGACTGGTAAAGGAGTCAATGTAAGTCTGTCATTTTCTTGTCGCTGTTTATACTCATGCCATTTTTCAGATGCAGCATTGGTGAGAGCATGGACTAGCCGCAGTCCTTCATCCTCATGATTAAGTAAGAGAGAAAAGAATGGCCCTTGAATAGGTGCAGGCGGGATGAAATTCAATATATCGTTTATGCCAAAGTTTCTATTTTCTGGTGAGCTAGTTATTCTTCTAGGAATATGAGGATTATTTTTTGATTTAACTTGTTTTCGGATCAGCACACTGATTACAAAATCAACAAATTCTTTGGGGATTGAATCGACAACAGGCTTAAAGTCTTGTATTTTAGAAATTAACTTCTCTTTTGTTTCGTCATTGTTAGACTTAGCAAGTTCGTTGAGATAAGTTATCACTTGCTCTGGCAGAACATCGGCTGAGTACAGGATTATTCTATGTAAACTCGTTTCATATTCATGAAATCTCGACATTACCAATCTCTCCTTGCTTCTTGTTCTTTAAGCCATGCGATCGCTATCTCACCAGTTTCCTTTCGATAAATTGAGTCTGTGGGTGACTTGACTTGCCAAATCTCCATTAGCTTGACAACTTCTGGACGAACGTTAGTAGGTAAATCATTGATCCGTTTTAGCAACCACCCCATAAAAGGTTGCCAAACTGACCATCTTGGGATAGGGTCGCTCATTAAAATCGGCATCACGCGATCGCTTGACTTTAGCTCTGCTTCTGTAAATAAAAACATTAGTGAAAAGTTCGGCATTACTTCCAATGTACGTACCGCAATCAGTAACTCAATAAGCCGTCGTGCATTATCAGCTACAAGTAGCGGTTCAGCTTTATCAAGCAATTCGCTAGAACGTGGAGATACTAGAGGCGCAGTCAATAATGCTTGCCGCCATCTAGGAGAAAGTTCCGAAGCTTGTTCAACTTGTTCAATCAAGTTTATCCAAGATTCAGCCGTGGCATGACTTTCCAGGAGAGCGACTCCCACTAACTGAACAGATCTCAATAAACCGAAAGGTTCACCCAACTCCTTGAGGTAAGCAGGCAGTTCCTCTCGATATTCATTTATTACACGAAGCATCACCCAGTCCTCAAGTAAGTCATGACCAAAGCGAAATAATCGCCGATCAGGATCTTGAATCAGAATCCGATCTTGTTTTAGAGAAACAACTGCTTCTGGATTAGCATTTTCGATGCGGAGCCTAGTTCCGGGAAACTTAACAGCCTTTTCACCTAGACTTGTGAGTATTTGTTCTCTACCTTCACCAATAATAGGATTTTGTCCAATGACAACTCTTGACCACCATACATTACTTACTTCAATCTCCGTAGCAATATGTGGTAAGTCTTCTATATTGGGAAGCATACGTGGGTCTTCCAGCAGCTTCAACATCAATGGATTCTTAAGAATAGGCGAAAGCTGGCTAAGAGATAGTAGTGGTTTGAGTCGAGGAATATGTTCGAGGACACTTTGGAGTTCTGCTTGGGTTAACTCTGGTACTTGCAACCTTGCTGGCTTTCCTAGTGCTTGCCAATTAAGCCATTTGTAAATTTGCTGTAGATTTTCTTCCCGTGCCGTAAATACAACTTTCCAATGCCGAGAACTATCTTCACTAAGTGGAACTTCCACTAACGTATGAAACAAATCTTTTATAACAGTCTGTTTACCTGTCTCAGTAATGCGATCAATTCCATCAATGAAAATAGTTGGTTGAGTATTCCTGCTTAATATTAAAAGTAGTTTATTTAACGGCTGTTGAATTTGTAATGAGTCAGCATAATTACTCCAACTTGTCCCAGTAATACGATCTCCTGAAAGGACTAACACCTGACCTTCTTTTCGTTGATACTCAACAAGAGTCTTTAATAAAGCTGACTTACCAACTCCAGATGAGCCAACTATTTCGATTAACGGCGCTTCTGAAATTAATTTTTGAGCGTTAGCAATTAAATCAGTTCGGGGAAGATTGAAACCAGCAACATCTACTCGTATATCTTGTACTATGTAATCTGATTCTTTCTGTAACTTTTGAAGATCAGATAAACAGTCAGAGAGAGTAATCTTAATTTCTTTAAAAGTAGATAAATTAAATTGTTCAATAATTTTGTTGATACGTTCTTTTACCTCTGTCCCTACCTGTGATTTTGTATGTTCTAATACTGCATAAAAAGCTTGTTCTCCACCAATATTTGCTAACTGATCCAACATATGTGGTGTGAAACTTGCTACGGAACCACTCCAATTGATATGTTGCAATATAGGAGCATCAGTACCCAATGCTAAAACTAAAAATGGACGGCGGTCTCTCTCATTTTCTAGAAAAGGTTGCAGCAAATTCACTAACTCATTGATAGTGTTAGGTTCTAATTTGAAATTTTGAAAATTTTTCATACTGGGCTGATTTTGTGAAAGTTATTTAGCCCTAAATCCGTTTCAGCAAAATTCAGCAATTCACCACTGTGACAGCAATCTAACCAAACAATTTGTTGTCGTACTGGACTATCATGTAATATTTGGCGCAACCATTGAAGAGATAAACCCCACCTATCCCTACTAGGGAGAGTATCGCTTGTTGCCAAATAACCCTCTGTGACTCCATCGCCACTTCTCCGCAGACCATGCCCTGCGAAAAAAAGCACTGCTGTATCAGGTATATGAGGGCTTTGCGGGTGAAATAATTCAGTGATTGTCTGCTTCAATTCTTCTAATTTGACAAGCTCCTGCGGATTAACTTGCAGCTCATCAGCTTGATTAATTACAGGTAGTCTCTGTACCTGAAATTCCCCATATTGCTCTAGAAGTTGTCCTATTGCTTCTGCATCAGCAGCAGGTGTTTTCACGTGTTTAGCTCTACTTTTAGGCGTATTTTTTAAAAAGGGGTATTGGTTAATACCAATCACCAGTGCTTCACTTTTCATAAAAAATATGTTTATATCAATACAATAATACAAAATGTTTAGCTTAATGAATTCTTCCATTACTAAAACTTTACTAGCTCTGTTGCTTGCTCTGAAAGAACTGAAAGTTCCTTTGAACAGAGACGAACAGGAACTTTTACAAGGTATAGGGGCACAATTGGCTATACCCGATTACTGGGATTCTACTGAAGAAGAACTAATGACGATGATTGAGGCAAATACTACTTTGCATCATCTTTATCTATCTAACAAAGCTAAACTAGATGCCCTAGAAGGTGTGTTACCACTAGAGTTATTACCTAGCCCTGATGATTTAGTTGCAGAATTTTCTCAAGCAGAGACCAGAGAAGTTGTAACCTTTAATGGTCAGCCCAAGAATATAACTTATAGCCAAACTAATCAGGTTATTGAGTTTACTAGTGTTATCCTGACTACTAAAAACCAAGACCAAACAGTTAAGCAAGTAAGTTCAGTTTTAGAGCCTCTTTCTGACTATATACAAAATTACCGTTATTTTAATACTTACTTTAGTAATCCTAGTAACCGCACCATTATTCCACCAACTGAACCTCTGATTCACGGACAGGTTTATACTTTATTAGTTGATATCAGTCCAGAGAAAAAAGGCATAGATACAGATTCAACCCTTTTCCCTGACGATGTTTTAGCTCAAGTTTGGCATGACCAAGAAACATTATCTCTTGATGTAGTTGTTACTGCTAAAGAACAGGATTTCAGTATAGATACTCCCGTAAAACAGTTTACTTTACCCCGTATTGGTGCTTCCAATAGCATCAAATTTACTGTCAAACCTAATTTACTTGAAGGTCGCGGTTATATCCAAGCGGAGTTGTTCTATCGCGGCTATCTCCTCCAATCTAAGCAAATCACAGTTCTAATTATCGCTGCTGCTGGGTCAGAAATTCCAGAATCTTTGCGTCCACCTCAAACTGCTCACATTAATTTTACGACTACCAACTTACTCACCAATCAGCAATTAGCATTATTACCAGAAAGAGTTCTAACTGTAAACGTAGAAAGGGATCAGCGTGATGGTAGTGTTGATTTCCGCTTTCTCGATCGCACTCAGAGCAATAAAGAGATTGCTTTCTATGATACCATCTTACAACCTGCTGCACTAGGGGAAGCGATCGCCACAGTTCGTCTACAACTAAAGTTACTTGCCTCTAGTGATGAGGGGTATATGTGGAAAAGTCAGGGAGATATAGAACTACTAAATACCTGGTTGCCTAAACTAGCAGGTGCTGGACGCAACCTTTATCGTGCTATACTGCCGGAAAATAAAAGTCAGACTTTAGGAGAAGATCAGGGAGAAAAGTTACGAGCAGTTTTGCAACCTGGTACAGTGATCCAAGTTAATCCAGTTTCAGGAAATTTAACAATTCCTTGGGCATTGCTATATGAACGCAAGCTTACCACTATTAGCAGTGTTCGTGGTATCTGCAACCATTTTCTAGAGCATGATCTAGATTGTACTGGGTGTCCTTTAAAAAGTGATACTAAGATTGTTTGCCCTCATGCTTTTTGGGGTTATCGTTATGCTATTGAGCAATTACCTGCCTGGACAACTAATGAATTACCACAATTTCTAACATTAGTACGGCAAATTTCCAATGAGGAAACTTTATCTATTAATTTTAATGTGTGGCGTGATTTTAGTTTATGGCGAGACCATTTAGATAAAATTCAACAGATTGGTAAAGTGGAAATTCTCATAGCTGAAGAAACTTCTGTGCTTGAGCATATTTGGGCAGAACATAGTCCTAAACTAGATTTGGTTTACTTTTACTGTCATGGTGGGGTAGATGAATCTAGTAACAGACCTTATCTTAAACTCAGCAACGCCGAAATTGATAGTCTCTTTCTGGATGCTTGCGAGCTAAATTGGCCTCATCACCCATTAGTATTACTCAATGGTTGCGCGACAGGAGATTACAACCCAGAAAGTTATATTAGCTTAATCAATGATTTTCGAGCAGCTGGTGCTAGTGGTGTGATTGGTACTGAGTGCCCAGTTCCAGAAATGTTCGCTGAACCTTATGCCTTTGCCTTATTGACAAAATTATTTCAAGGAGAACCTTTGGGACAAGCTATGCTAACAGTACGGAGGGAAATACTACGGAATAATTTAAATCCCCTGGGTTTAGTTTATTCTCTGTATGCACCTCACGAAATTGCTTTAGCTTGTGCTGTTGCCCATTAATAGATTTATTTTAATGCTGATAATGAAACACTGGATTACTTCTATTACTCTGTTAATGTTGCTGGTTTTTCCTACCTCGGCTTTAGCTCAGACTAAGGTAGGAATTCAAGTAGATGCTAAGGATAAACCTTTAAAAATAACAGCTTGGTTGGGTAACGAAAATAACTTTATTGGAAATCTGCGATTAACTGCTGCTGATGGTGATATCCCAAATTTTACGTTTCTAGCTTCGGATTTGAAGCGCAAGGAAGGGGATGAAATAATTAGTCGGGAAAAGGTTGAGTTGACGAGTAAGTCTCCACTTTCTGCTGAGGTGCCAAAGGATTTTCAAGTCAAGGTGAATGGTGTTCAAGTGCCTGGAACCTATGAGGGTGAGATTGAGTTACTGTTACCAGGTCAAAAGCGATCGCAAGCATTGGTGATTCCCTTAACTGTAATAGCAAAAACCAAACCAGCTATAGAGCCATTAGGAGGTGCTAAACAACTACAACTTCAGTTAGTTCAGTGCAGTATCGATTGTGGTTTAGCTCATCTTTTACTCCCAGCTAGTGCTTTTCAGGAGCAACGGCAACTCCTTTTGGATAATCCAGTCCTAGCACCTGTATCTCTTAGTAGTGCTGAGGTAGTTTTAGAGGGTAAAAAAACTGGCTACCAAATTACTAAAGAAGTAGTAGCACCTAACCCGCAAGTCTTAGCTGCCAATAAGATTGTCAGTTTGCCTTTGAGTTGGAAGCGATCACATATTCCTCCTGACCATTATACAGGAGCAGTTTATCTGACTCTGGAGGGGAGAGAGGAGCGGCTGTTAATTCCCATCGATTTAAGTATGCGTACGGGGCCTTTTCTACCACTGTTAGTTTTACTGGTGGGTATTGCTTTAGGCAGATTGCTCAAGTATATGCAGTCCAAGGGGATTCCCCAATCTGATGCTTTGGGTAAAGTGAATGAGTTGCAACGAGAGATTGCTGAAACTGACCCAGAAGACGAGAAAATTCTCACTCCAATGGTGCAACAAGTCCGCAAGTTAGTTTATCAGATGGATTTGGAAACGGTTAAGGCAGAGTTAGGTGCGATCGCTGGCCGTCTAAACTGCTTGAGGAGTTTACGCACAATGGAGCAAAAGTTGACAGAGAAAAAACAGCATCCCAAGGTTGGGGGAGAAAAGGGGATACTGCAAAAAATTGACCCTTTTTCTGATTACTTGGGATTGGTACTTTGGGGATTAAGTACAGATGTTGCTAGTCGCAGTTTAAGTAATTTATCGGGGGGAGAGAAAGATAATTAAAAAAGCAGTAAAAAAAGCAAGTGTGGCTTGAAGCATAAAACGGTTCAAGCCACAGCAAGTTGTTTATGCTTTCTTCGGTGCATAAATTCCCACATTTCCGCCTTCAAAACTTTGATCATTTTTTACTCTATCTTTGAAAAAATCTCCTAGTTCTTTTGATGACTTGACCCATATTCTTTCAATTTTAACTTTGGGGTTAGATTCTTTTATTAATTTAAGAATTAAATCCTCATTTTCTATACTTACGGGTATAACTATATCTGGAGTTCCAATAATAGTGATCATTTCATACTTGACTGCATCTTCAATACTAAAACCAAAGTGACAGTCAAAAGTTTCAATGTATCTCCAACTGGCTTTAATCCAAGAAAATGGAATTATTTTTTCTGATGTTTTACCAAATAGAATGTAATGTAATTTTTGTGCTTTTTCATTAACTGGTTCAACCGAACTATTATCAGTTAAATCTAGTTCACTTTTATCTG
>NZ_JADEWA010000540.1:0-3267 GCF_015207865.1 Dolichospermum sp. LEGE 00246 | reverse complement strand
ACCCTAACCCTCCCCGATGTGTTGGGGAGGGAACTAATTTTTCCGGTTTCCCCCATTTCCAAGGGGGAGATTAAGGGGGGTAATTTAACTTGTGTGTACACCGTAGCTTATTAAGAGGGGAATAAATACATCAAAATCCCCCTTTTTAAGGGGGATTTAGGGGGATCTGATTGTTCTACCTTACTTTTCCCTACTTTTTAACTAATAAATATAAATTCCACTTATTTTTTACTACTTATTTTACTGTAAATTGCTCCTGAACTTGCAGAAATATTCCCTATTTTTTAGTGTTTGAATTTTCTCCAAATCCACGCATAATAAAAACATCAAATCAAAAGATATGAAACAAGAAACTTAAATAGCGAAATGGGTACCCTCGCTTCTTCTTGATTTATTCATCAATTAATCTTAATGGAGAAACGAGCCATGATATTTACATTATCAATGATGGGAAACAGTATTAATGGTGACGATGAGGATGATGATCCAATCGTTCCACCCAATTGATATTACATCAAAAAAATTACAGCGATTTTCCTATTTATATCGCTGTTTCCATGATATTTCTCATAGCATCAAGTTTCCAAATTTCTAGTTCTGGTAAATGCCATTGAACACTTTTTAATTCTTGCTCTTGGGAATAAGATTCCAGGAATTTTCTCCAGAATATTAGAGAATTTTCTTTATCTCCTAATGCTGCTTGGACTTGTGCTAATAAGCAATAGGCTGGAGGATAATCATTTTCCAATTCTAAAGATATGAATAAATGCTGTTTTGCTAGTTCATAAAAAGTTTGCTGAAAATAAGCCCAACCAAGGTTTTTATGTAATGCAGCTTTGACTGTATTATCTTTAACCTTTGATAAAATTGGCGAAATCATTTCCACAGCAGCAGCACTATTTCCTTGTAAAATTTCCAATCGAGCTAAATTATTAATTGCCGCTTCTCCAGCCCGATTTTGATATTGTATAGCGATTTTATAATGTTTGCAAGCTGGAGTCCAATGATCTATTTTTTCGTAGGTTGCGCCCAAATTGTAATGAGCAGATGCGAAATCAGGTTTAAATTCAATTGCTAATTTTAAATAGGATAAAGCCGTGTTAAGATCGCTGTTTGAATAGTGTTGATATCCGATTTTATTCAGAGCTTTAGCAATTTGTTTTTTCTCCTGCTCATTGCAATTAAAACGCAGGATAAATTTCTTGAATTCTTCATTTATAGGTTGATTAACTGATATTAATTGTAAGACAAATTCACAGATATTATTGTCATCTTCATCTGTTATTTCTGCTATTTTATCTGTAAATTTAAGCTGGCATTCAGTTAGTAAATCAGGCTTATATTTAGCAACTAATGTCACTAACTCTGAGCGTTTATGGCGACGAATATCAGAATTTTCATTACTCAATCCAAATTTTTCACATATTCTTTCAATATGTTTTCTGACTGTAGGTTCTCCAATTTCCATAGCTGCTGCTATATCTGCATCTGTTTCTCCTGCGAGTATCCTTTGCAAGACTTCCTTCAGCCGGGTTGTCAGTTTTTCAAATATGAGTTCAAACTGTTGTTGGTTCATCTTGTCATTATATTAGTTCATTATACCAGTATTCTATCACAAATGTGACTATTTTTTAACTTATTGCTAACTTCCATCTGTTCCTAAAGCTGAGGGAAATCACATAAGATTTTACGTATCTTTCTTGAGTAAGAATGTTGATTTTTTGCTAATTCAACCAAATATGAACAATAAATTCGTTGTTTTTTGCTGTAGTACAATTGTACTTGTACAGAAAATTTACTTTGATGCGTTGACAAAAACAAGCATTTATATCACAATTGTGAATAAATATAATATGTCACAAAACTAGAATTGCAATTAACTGAGTTAAATCACGCACTCCGTACAATAAAGCAATCAACTTATCCTTGTAATACTAACTTTGCTAAAAGAGTAAATGAACCTTGAAGAAGCGATGATTACGGCTAGTGAAGCGATTGTACTGGTCGAGAAGTTATTAAAACGAGGACACTTAACAACAGTTCAAGAGATTGTATTCCGTCAATCTTGGACTGGACAGACGTACTTAGACATGGCTATAGACTCCGATTACGATCTTGGTTACATTAAAGACGTTGGCTCAAAACTCTGGCGATCGCTCTCCCAAGCTTTAGGAGAAAAAGTCACCAAAAGCAACCTGCACAAAGTCTTGCAGCGAACTCTACAGGAACAAAATATCCGCAATGGCAATGAACACTTTAATAAACAAATTGGCATTTTAAAAGCGATGGCTTTTAGTCCTGACGCTCAATTTATTGCAAGTGCTAATAATGACCATATAGTTAAAGTATGGCATCTAGCTACAGGAAAATGTGTGCAAACTCTAGAAGGACATGATGCTTGTGTGTGGAGTGTGGCTTTTCATCCCATAGATCAAATCTTAGCCACAGCAAGTGAAGATAACACAATCAAGTTGTGGAATCTGGAAACTGGATGCTGTGTACAAACGCTGAAAGTTTAAAGTTTGGCAAGTTTATCCCATCTCATTAAACGTATCTTTAAGCACAGAACGCGCTGCTAAATGATTGCGAGTAGAAGTGAGAATTTCCGCTTCTCGTTCTAAACGAGCAACTGTATCCTGTATTTCTAATAATGCTTGCTGTTCGGGAGCGACACCATAGAGATTACTAGCTATCCAATAAGATAGTTCTGTGGGTAAATCTGGTAAATCATTTGGTAGTTCAATCTCTTGTTCTGTTAACTTGGCAGAAAGACGAACTACATCCCGCAATAGTTGTTCTACATCTGAAGCTAAAGGACGTAAATCCTTAGCTGGTGGTTGATCTTCAATCCATTCTACCAAACCGACGCGATAGGGCTTTTCGCGGACATATTCTAACACCCGAAATCTTTGTTGTCCTAAAGCTAATAGCTTGATTCTGTCATCAGGTAGCCGTTGATAATGAAGAATTTCCGCACAACAACCAACATTAGCAATTGTCCCTTTGGTGGGATCAATCATCAATACGCCGAATCGGCGATCGCTCTCCAAAATCGTATTCATCATGATTCTGTAGCGAAATTCAAAGATATGTAGAGGTAATGGTCTAGTCGGAAATAGAACCACTTCGGGTAATGGGAATAGAGGTAGTTCACGCACTGCAATTTTAGAGGAAGATGTCATGGTTATTTGAGTATAAATTGTATTCTTAAAGTATTATATTTTTCTCTAATTTACCCGCACTTTGTTTATATTTTATCATTAAGAA